>NZ_JAYXIH010000070.1:0-10354 GCF_036016755.1 Aurantimonas sp. A3-2-R12
ATGCAGGATGTCGAGGGTTGCGTCGGATGCTCCGACGCCGAGCCTCATGCATAGGAGACGGGTCGCCCCTATCTCAGGCGAACATGTGGTCTAGGACGCGTCCCCATAAACGGGTTCATCTGATCGTCTTGATCTGATTCAATCTCCTGGAAAGAAGATTGGTATGCGCCGTCACGAATTGAGCGACGAGGAATGGGCGATCATCGAGCCGCTTCTTCCGCGGAACAGCCGCGGGGTGGAGCGGGTTGACGATCGCCGGGTGATCAACGGCATCCTTTGGCGGTTTCGAACCGGCTCGTCCTGGCGGGACGTCCCCGAGCGATATGGCCCCCGCACGACGCTCTACAATCGCTTTTCGCGCTGGCGCAAAGCCGTGGTCTGGGATCGCCTTCTTGAAACAGTTTCAGAGAGTTACGACGGTGACATCGTGATGATCGATAGTTCCTGCGTTCGCGTTCACCAGCATGGTGCCAACGCAAAAAAGGGGGCTCTACCGATCCTTGCATGGGACGTTCTCGCGGCGGCCTGACTACCAAGATCCACGCCCTCGTCGATGCCGAAGGCAGGCCGGTTCGAATGGAACTGACGGCAGGCCAGGCCGCCGACGCGCCAATGGCCGAGAAGCTTCTGCGTGACCTTCGGCCCGGCGCGACGCTTCTGGCCGATCGCGCTTACGACACCAACGCCATCCGCCAGTTCGCCACGGAGCGCCGAGCCTGGGCCAACATCCCGCCCAAAGCCAATCGCAAGGAGACCTTCGCCTTCAGCCGCTGGGTCTATCGCCAGCGCAACCGCGTCGAACGGTTCTTCAATCGCATCAAACACATGCGCGGCCTCGCCACCCGAAACGACCGACGAGCCGACAATTATCTCGCCGCTCTCAAGCTCGTCGCAGTCCGCATCTGGATCGCTTCCAAATGAGTCCGCGTCCTAGTAAGGCTTCGATATGGAGAATAAATTGCGGGTCTTGGTAGTGAGCCAACATTTCTGGCCGGAAACGTTCAGAATCAGCGAAGTGGTGGAGTCACTCCGCGCCTGCGGCTGCGAAGTGGACGTGCTCTCTGGACAGCCGAATTATCCCGGCGGTAGGATTTTCGAAGGCTATACGGCCTTTGGGGCAGGGACGCAGACTCATCCGGACGGCTATCTTATCCATCGTGTTCCGGTCGTGCCACGCGGCAAGGGAGGAGGGATGCGGCGCGTCGCAAACTACGTTTCCTTCGTCGCGTCTGCCGCAATCATCGGACCATACCTGACGCGATCCAGGCCCTATGACGTCGTGTTTGTCTATGCCATCTCACCAATCCTGCAGGGATTGGCAGGCTGGGTCTTCAGGAAGATAAAGGGCGCCGCTCTGGTGATCTGGGTGCAGGATTTATGGCCGGACAGTCTGGAGGCTACGGGCTTCGTCAAAAACCGGAAGATACTCTCTGCCGTGGCGGCGCTTACCCGATTCATTTACCGGCGAGCGGATCTGCTGCTCGCCCAATCGCGCGGCTTCGTCGCCGAGATCCGCGGTCTGGCAGGCAGCGATGTGCCGGTCGTGTATCACCCCAATCCCGGTGATTTGACCCTAGTTCAAGGCGGGGGGAATACCGGTTCGACGCTTGAGCTTCAGCCGGGCTTCAACGTGGTTTTCGCCGGAAATCTCGGTTCCGTCCAGGCACTGGACACGATCCTCGACAGCGCCGAACAGATTTCTGATCCAAACATCCGAATTGTGCTGGTGGGAACGGGCAGCCGGTCCAACTGGCTGCGCTCCGAAGTGACGCGACGAGGCTTGAGAAACGTCGAACTGGCCGGGCGCTTCCCCGCCGAGGCGATGCCTGGGATTTTCGCGCAAGCATCGGCACTGTTGGTTACGCTCAACCGCGCCGACAATTTAAGTCGGACAATTCCGAGTAAAATTCCCAGCTATCTTGCCGCCGCACGACCCGTCATCGCATGTCTTGATGGCGAGGGGGCCGATGTTATCCGCGAAGCAGGAGCGGGTTTGACGGTTCCTGCTGAAGACGCTAAGGCACTCGCGTCCGCCATCATCGCGCTGAAGCAAATGCCTGAGGATCGGCGCGCGGCAATGGCGCAAGCCGGCAGAGCCTATTTCGATCGATACCTTGCACCCGATAAGCTGGCGCTGGCGCTGGTGCAGCATTTTCGTGAAGCGCTGGATGGACGCAAAGGTGACGCGGCTTCCGGCAAATATCTTCGGGACGCGAATGACGAAACAAGACACAGTTGAGAGGGTGCTAGTACTTGGCGCATCCGGCATGCTCGGCAATGCCGTGTTTCGCCTGTTCGCCGAATCGCCTGCGACCGCCGTGTTCGGGTCCACCCGATCGAGAGCCTTGCATCACAGGTTCCCCGAAAATCTTCGGCCGAGTCTCATAAGCAATGTCGACGTCGAGAATGATGACGCGTTGATCACGCTGTTTGCGGACGTCAATCCAGACGTGGTGATCAACTGCGTTGGCTTGGTCAAGCAATTGGCCGAGGCGAACGACTCTTTGGCCGCACTTCCGATCAACGCCATCCTGCCACACAGACTGGCTCGGCTCTGTCGTGTCGCTGGCGCCCGCCTCGTGCATGTGAGCACCGACTGCGTGTTCGACGGCGCGGACGGCGACTATAGCGAAAGCGATCGACCCAACGCGGATGATCTCTACGGGCGGAGCAAACTGCTCGGCGAGGTCGATTACGAAAACGCCGTCACGCTGCGGACTTCGATCATAGGGTGCGAACTGGGCAGCGCGCATGGGCTTGTCGACTGGTTTCTGGCGCAGGAGGGTAGCATCAAGGGATTTACCCGGGCGATCTTCTCCGGACTGCCCACGATCGAGCTCGCTCGGGTCATCCGTGATTTCGTCTTGCCCCGCCCGGAACTGAGGGGCCTTTACCATGTCTCCGCGGAGCCGATCAGCAAATACGACCTGCTTGGGATCGTGGCGGAGGTGTATGGCAAGGACATCGAGATACTGCCCGACGGGAAGCTTGCGATCGACCGCTCGCTCAATTCCGCCCGATTTCGTCATGAGACCGGCTATCGGCCTCCCGATTGGCGAGAACTCGTTCGCGCCATGCGCGACTTCGGCTAATCGATCACTTCTCGCGAGACGGAAATCTTATGTTTTCCAACAAGACGCTTCTCATCACCGGCGGCACCGGCTCGTTCGGAAATGCCGTGCTCAGTCGCTTCCTCAAGACTGACTTCGCCGAGATTCGCATCTTCAGTCGTGACGAAAAGAAGCAGGAGGATATGCGCCTGGCGCTGGGCGACGATCGCCTGAAATTCTATATTGGCGACGTGCGCGACTACCATTCGGTCGATGACGCGGTCCGCGGGGCCGACTACATCTTCCACGCGGCCGCCCTCAAGCAGGTGCCGTCCTGCGAGTTCTATCCGATGGAGGCGATCAAGACCAACGTATTGGGGGCGGAAAACGTGCTCCGCGCCGCTATCAGCCATGGGGTAAAGCGCTGTGTGGTGCTCAGCACCGACAAAGCGGTCTATCCCGTCAACGCCATGGGCCTTTCCAAGGCGTTGATGGAGAAGGTGATGGTGGCGAAGTCCCGGCTGAGCGACTCCAGCCGGACCGTAGTCTGCGCCACCCGTTACGGCAACGTCATGGCGTCGCGCGGTTCGGTCATCCCGCTGTTCCTGGACCAGCTGCGGCGGGACAGGCCACTGACGCTGACCGATCCCAATATGACCCGCTTCCTGATGTCGCTCGACGAATCGGTTGACCTGGTACTCTACGCGTTCGAGCATGCCCAGCCGGGCGATATTTTCGTCCAGAAGGCGCCCGCGTCGACGGTCGGCGATCTGGCCGAGGCGATGCGCGAATTGCTGGGACGCGAAAACCCGGTCAAGATCATCGGAACGCGTCACGGCGAAAAACTCTACGAATCGTTGGTGTCCCGAGAGGAAATGGTCCGGGCCGACGACCTTGGAGAGTATTATCGAATTCCGGCCGATTCCCGCGATCTGAACTATGACAAGTACTTTGTCGAGGGAGAACGCGAGGTGTCGGAACTCGAGGATTACACCTCCCACAACACCCGCCGCCTCGACGTGGCGCAGGTCAAGGACGTGCTGCTGCAACTCGACATCATCAAAGAGGCTGTCCGTGCTTAAGGTCATGACGATCGTCGGGACGCGGCCCGAGATCATCCGGCTGTCCCGGGTCATCGAAAAGTTCGACGCCCATTTCGACCACGTCCTCATCCATACCGGCCAGAACTACGATTACGAGTTGAACGAGATTTTCTTTTCCGACCTCGGCATCCGCGCGCCCGACGCTTTTCTGGAGGCGGCCGGAGCAACCGGCGCGGAAACGATCGGCAAAGTTATCATCGCGGCCGACCGTGCGCTCGAAACCCATCGCCCCGACGCTCTGCTGATTCTGGGCGATACGAACAGCTGTCTGGCGGCGATCGCCGCCAAGCGGCGCAAGGTGCCGATCTTCCATATGGAAGCCGGCAATCGGTGCTTTGATTTTCGTGTCCCTGAGGAGATCAATCGCCGGATCGTCGACCATACGGCCGACATCAATCTGACCTACAGCCAGATCGCCCGCGATTACCTGCTGCGCGAGGGCCTTGCGCCCGACCAGGTGATCGTCACCGGAAGTCCGATGCGCGAGGTGCTGGAGCATTACCGAATTGGTATCGACGAATCGAACGTCGTCGCCGATCTCGGCCTGACCGCGGGACGATATTTCGTCGTCAGCGCTCATCGCGAGGAAAACGTCGATGTGCCGGAGCGGTTGAGCAAGCTGCTCGAAATCCTCAACGGTCTCGCCGAGCGCCACGACGAGCCTGTCATCGTCTCGACCCATCCGCGCACGAGAAAGCGCATGGACGCCCTCGGCGCCGCTTGCCATCCCAAGGTGCGGTTCGAAAAACCCTTCGGTTTCCTCGATTATGTCAAGCTGCAGAGCTCGGCCCGGGCCGTCCTTTCGGACAGCGGCACGATCACCGAGGAGAGCGCGATCCTGAACTTCCCGGCTCTCAATCTGCGCGAAGTCCACGAGCGGCCCGAAGGATTCGAGGAGACCTCGGTCATGCTGGTCGGCCTCGATCTTCAACGCGTTCTCGACGGCCTCGCAATCCTGCAAGCGCAACCGCGCGGCGCGGAGCGGCTCCTGCGCGTGCCCCTCGATTACCAGCCGGCGAACGTCTCCGACAAACTGTTGAGGATCGTCCTCAGCTACACCGATTTCGTCGACCGGCGGGTATGGAGGAAAGCGGCACGGCCGGGAGCGTGAAGACCGCGAGGCGGGAACTCAGCGACCAATCTCAGTTTTCTCCGCACCAGGCAGATCAGGCATCGCCCGCACCACGACCCGATCCGGTTCGGTCGAATCGATCGCGACGGTTCCACCGTCCGGCTGGCGTTCGACCGCTCCGAAATATTCGGCCGTCAACCGTTGCACGGACACCCTCCGCGAATCCAAGCCGGCCTCGACACCCGGCGCTCGGATCGCATACAGCGTGGAATAGTTGTCCACCATATCGCGCTCTGAACTGATGGGGTGGATGCCCCCTCCTGGGCGGCATCGTAAGATGCCGGCGCAGCGCCTTGGTGGCGCTTTCGAAGGAGGACCCCATGTCAGACGTGCATGTCCTGGCGATCGACCTCGCCAAACGAAGCTTCCAGGTTTGCGGCACGGATCGGGGCGGGGCGGTTCTGTTTAACCGCGCACTGTCTCGGGCGAAGCTGATGAAGTTGTTGGAGATGGAGCCACCTTGCATTGTAGCGATGGAGGCTTGTGCGACGAGTCACTATTGGGGACGCGTCGCTCAGCGCAGCGGCCACGAAGTGCGACTGGTTCCGCCGATCTACGTCAAGCCGTTCGTCAAAAGGCATAAGAACGGCTGGGACTGTCAGGAATTCTGTGCGTGAGGTCATGATGATGGAAACGGAAAGGACCCTTGCATGGCCATTGAGAAAGAGCTTTTGGACCAACTTCTGGCGGGCCGCGATCCGCAGGAGATTTTCGCCCGTGACGGGTTACTGGACGATCTGAAGAAGGCGCTGTCGGAGCGTATTCTGAACGCCGAACTGGACGAACATCTGGAAGAGGAGCGGGCCGGCGAGAGGGCGAACCGCCGCAACGGGCATTCGCGGAAGTCGGTGCTGACGGGCACGTCGAAGATCAACCTGGCCATTCCCCGCGACCGGGCTGGCACCTTCGATCCGAAGCTGATCGCCAAGTATCAGCGGCGCTTTCCCGATTTCGACGCCAAGATCGTGTCGATGTATGCCCGCGGCATGACGGTCCGCGAGATCCGCGGCCACCTGGAGGAGCTTTATGGCATTGACGTCTCGCCGGATCTGATCTCGGCCGTTACCGACGCCGTCCTGGAAGAGGTCGCCGAATGGCAGAACCGTCCGCTCGACGCCTGCTACCCCCTGGTTTTCCTCGACGCGATCCGGGTGAAGATCCGCGACGAGGGCTTTGTGCGCAACAAGGCCGTCTATATCGCCCTCGGCATCTTGCCGGACGGCAGCAAGGAGATTCTGGGCATCTGGATCGAGCAGACGGAGGGCGCCAAATTCTGGCTCCGCGTCATGAACGAGTTGAAGACCCGCGGCGTTGGCGACATCCTGATCGCCGTCGTCGACGGCCTGAAGGGTTTTCCCGAGGCGATCAACGCCGTCTTCCCGGAAACGGTTGTCCAGACCTGCATCGTCCATCTGATCCGCCACTCCCTGGAGTTCGTCTCCTGGAAGGATCGAAAGTCCGTCGTTCCGGCGCTGCGGGCAATCTACCGGGCGGCGGACGAAAAGGCCGGCATGGCCGCGTTGGAGGCCTTCGAAACCGGCCCCTGGGGGCTGCGATATCCCGCGATCACCCAGAGCTGGCGGCGCAACTGGGCCAATGTGGTACCCTTCTTCGCCTATCCCGAAAGCGTGCGCCGGATCATCTACACCACGAACCAGATAGAGGCGCTGAACTCAAAGCTGCGACGGGCTGTTCGCACCCGAGGCCACTTCCCCAATGACGACGCGGCGATGAAGCTGCTATACCTCGTTCTCAACCAGGCGGCAGCGGAATGGAAACGCCCGCCCCGCGAGTGGATCGAGGCCAAGACGCAATTCGCCGTCGTCTTCGGCGAGCGCTTCGTGCTCTGATGACGAAACGGCCTCACGCACAGAATTCCTGACAGTCCCGCGGTGGGGCTTCCGAGCCAGCGCCGCAAGCCGCGTGGGCGGACGCGCTCCGATCCTCTGGCGGGCCTGTGGGACGAGATCATCATGCCGATGCTCCGCCAGGTTCCGCTGCTCCGCGCCACGACGGTGATGGAGGAGATCGGTCGCGACCATCCCGGCCGACTGGATGAGCGGCACCTGCGCACACTCCAGCGCCGCATCGCGCACTGGCGGGCAACCGAGGGGCCGGAACGCGAGATCATCTTTCGTCAGGACCATCCCCCGGGGCACCAGTCTTTGTGCGATTTCACCGAACCGGCAGCGTTCGAGGTGACCATCGCCAGCGTGCCATTTGATCATCTGCTGTTCCACTTCTGGCTGGCTTTTTCGGGCTGGCAGCACGTCAAGGTGATCGAGGGCGGCGAGAGCTTCACCGCTTTGACCGAGGGCATGCAGGAGGCGCTTTGGCAGCTCGGCGGCGCGCCCTCGACCAACCGCACCGACCGGCTTTCGGCCGCCTATCGCAACCTCGCGCCGTACGACGACGCGGCGACCGGCTACCAGGCCTTCTGCGACCATTACGGGATCGAGCCGACCCGCAACAACGCCGGCGTCAGCCATGAGAACGGTTCGGTCGAAGCTGCCCATGGCCATCTCAAGCGGTCACTGCGCGAGGCTCTGGGGCTCCGTGGCTCGCGCGATTTTGCCGATGTCGCCGCCTATCAGGCCTTCATCGCCGAACATGTCGCCTGCCGGAACGCGCGTCGCCGTGCCGAGGTCGCGCTCGAACTCGCCCGGATGAAGCCGTTGCCGAAGTTCCGGACGACGGACTTCAGCCTCGCCACCGTCACTGTCACCCGAACGTCGACTATCGCCGTGCGTGACGTCCTCTACACCGTGCCGTCGCGCCTGATCGGCTCGCGGCTCAAGGTTCATATCTACGATGGCAGGCTTGTCTGCTTTCTGGGCAGCACCGCAGTGCTGACGCTGACGCGCCGCCGGCGCAGCGCCCAGGGACCCGCACACGTCGTCGATTATCGCCACATCATCGGCTCCCTCGTCCGCAAGCCGCAGGCGTTCCGCCGCTCGGTGCTTCGCGAGGGCATGTTCCCGCGCGAGGTGTTCCGCCGTGCCTGTCGGGTCTATGTCGGACTGCTCCATCTGGCTGCCACCCACGCCTGCGAAGCAGCGCTTGCCGCTCATCTCGATGCGGTCCTCGCGGCAGGTGGCTTGCCCGACATCGAGACAGCCCGCGCCGCGGTTGCACCACCACCGAGCACGCTACCCCAGATCACCATCCGGCAGCCCGACCTGTCGGTCTACGACAGCCTCTACCAGCATCAGGAGAACGCCGATGTCACAGTCTCCGCCTGACCACACAGTTGACGCCGCGCGCCTGCCGGTCATGCTCTCGACCCTGCGGCTGCCAAGCATCGGCCGCCACTGGCAGGGCTTCGCCGACCGCGCTGATCGCGAAGGCTGGGGGGCTGCCCGCTATCTCGCCGCGCTTTGCGATCATGAGCTTGCCGATCGCGATGCCCGCCGCATTGCGCGCCACCTCGCCGAGGCAGGCCTGCCGCGCGGCAAGACTTTTGCCAGCTTCGAGTTTGCCGCCGTGCCGACCATCCGCAAAGCCCATCTCACCGCGCTCGGCAACGGTGACGCCTGGCTCGAGCAGGGCGCCAACATCCTGTGCTTTGGCCCATCCGGAACCGGCAAGAGCCATGCCGCCGCCGCAATCGGCCACGCCCTCGTCGAAGGCGGCCGACGCGTCCTGTTCACCCGCACCACCGATCTTGTCCAGAAGCTTCAGGCCGCCCGGCGCGATCTGGCGCTCCCCGCCATGCTCTCCCGGCTCGATCGGTTCGACTGCCTCATCCTCGACGACCTCGGCTACGCCAGCAAGGACCAGGCCGAGACCAGCGTCCTGTTCGAGCTCATCGCCGAACGCTACGAGCGCCGCTCGCTCATCGTCACCTGCAACCAGCCATTCTCCGAATGGAACCGGATCTTTCCCGATGCCGCCATGACTGTCGCCGCCATCGACCGCCTCGTCCATCACGCCACCATCCTTGAGTTCAACGCCGAGAGCTACCGTCGGCGTACTGCTGCCGCCGCCGCAGGGATCGCCGCATAATTGTCGTTGATGCTTGTCGCCGCGGTCCCTCGCGGCATAGTCTCCGACATGCTTGAACCCGATGCCCTCATCGTCCGCGCCGATGTCCATATTGTCGATGTTCATCCCGTCATCCGTCGCAGCCTTGAGCTGCCCCTAGATCTCAACCTCGCCCAACTCCATGAGGTGCTGCAGGCGACGTTCGGCTGGACCGACAGCCATCTTCACCAGTTTGACATCGGCGGGCTGACCTATGGCGCCCCCGAGTTCGACAGCGACGGCTGGTCCGACCGCCGCATCTTCGAGGCCAGCGACGTGCGCCTCGCCGACTTCAGCTACCGCCACGACGCGCCGATCCGCATCTCCTACGAATACGACTTCGGCGATAGCTGGATCCATGTGCTCGAGCTGACCGCCGGGCCGCGCGAGGCCGGCGTCAAGTATCCGCACTGCATCGACGGTCACCGTGCCGGACCGCCCGAAGACGTCGGCGGCCCGTCCGGCTACGCCGACTTCCTCGAAGCATGGCGTGACCCTCTTAATGATCAGCACACGGATATGCGCCGCTGGGTCGGCCGCAAGTTCGATCCCGAGCGCTTCGATCTCGACGACAACAACAAGGCAATCGCCCGCGCCATCCGCCGCTCAAAAGGCAGCTACCGGTTCCGAAACCAGACCTGACAACCGGCCATCTCGGTTGTCGTCAGGCGGACACCGAAATTGTCGTTGCACACGCGTCTATCATCTCACCGTATTGGAGATTGTAAGGTGCGCCGTCTCGCTGGACTTCCATCGTATCAGTTCGCGGCCGCAGGCCAAGCAGCGCCGCGAAAATGTAATCCTCGGGCGCGCCCACACGCCTCAGCACACCCGTCGTTGGGTTGAACGAGAAAGCATCGGATGAAGACCCGGCAACAAGAGCCCCGTGAAACAGGAATAGGGCATTGATTTCGAAACCGTCTGCCCGAACGAACTCGGGAATGGTCGAGTAGCTAATCCATTCGGCTTCGCCCTCACAGATCCGGGCATGCGGCTTTCCCGCACCCGGCTCCTCCCGGAAGTAACCCGCATTAAGCTGCTCGTGG
>NZ_JAYXIH010000071.1:0-10108 GCF_036016755.1 Aurantimonas sp. A3-2-R12
CTCTGGCGTGCAGTCGGCAACATCTGCGACCTGTTCGAGCCCGAAGAATGTTGGAACTACCTCAAGGCCGCTGGCTATGTTGCAGATTAATCGCCTGACGCTCTAGACGAGATGTCGGACCTCTGCCTGACGGAGGCCGAGTACGTATGGGTGACGGATAAGCTTCTTGGCGTCGCACGCACGCATGGAGAAGGCCGCGTGCTCTCCATGCTTGAGGGCGGCTACGAACCTGGGGCGCTCGCTCGCAGCGTCGTCGCGCATCTGAAAGCGCTGATCGGAGGAGCGCGGCGGGTGGTTCCGGTATCCGCGATACTGATCGCCTATTCAATTTCCCGCGCACGAAGGCGCAGTGCGTCAGACGGTCTGATCGGCATCAAGGTATCGCCCCTCAGGTTCATCACGCTTTGGCAACTTGCCGCTCGCTTTCGCCCTGATCGCCGGCGCCTGATAGATGCCACGCCCGCGACCTTGTACGGCCGACGCGCCATCAGCGAGGCGATCCACAAGGGAAGTTTTACGCCTCTGCGGGTCTGAGTCAGGGCGTCAACGCGACCGGTGAGTGCGCAGCCGGATGCTCCTTCCCGTCCATCCATCCGACGCAGCTCTGACGCAGGGTTTCGCCGACACGTTCGATGAAAATCGCTTTCAACCCGCGATGTCGTGCAACCTCTAGCCCGGTGCGCGCGCCCCGCACCATGAGAGCCGTGGCCCAGGCGTCCGCGTCCATGCAGCTTTCCCCCAGCACGGTGACCGATGCCGGCGATCCCGTCGCCGGGCCGCCGCGGGCCGGGTCCATGGTGTGGGACAGGCGCCGTCCGCCAACATCAAGCCAGTGTCGGTAGTCACCGGATGTCGCGACTGCGCAATCCGCCAGTTCCAGGATCGAGAGCGGCGCGCGCGTCTCAAAGTCGGGTCGCTCCAGCGCCACCGTCCAGGGGCGGCCATCGGAGCGCTGACCACATGCGCGCATTTCGCCATCGAGACCCGCCAGGGCGTCCGTGATCCCGAAGCGCCCCAGCACCGCCATCATGCGATCGACGGCGTAACCTTTGGCGATGCCCGCCAGGTCCAGCGTCATGGGCGCGTGTTTGCGAACCCGCAACGCATCGCGGTCTAGATCGAGAACCTCATGCGCCAAGGCGTGGGCCCTGCCCAGGGCGGCCCGCATCGCCTGTATGTCCGTATGCCGCGCCCCGAACCCCCAGGCGGTTACGACATCGCCCATGCCGATGTCGAAGGCGCCATCGGACAGCCGTCCGATCTCGAGGCCGCGGGTCAAAACCTCCATCAGTTCGGGAGGCACCAAAACCCATTCACCGACCGGCGCGCGATTGACGCGCATCAGGTCGCTCTCGGGCTTCCAGGTGGACATCTGGCGATCCACCAGGCCCACACTCTCGGCCAACGCACGACGGATCGGAACGGGGTCCGTAGCGGTGGATGCATCGAAGAGCGCCGACCAGCGGGTGCCCATGGTTGGCCCGTTCAGCGCGTGGCGCACGAGGTCAATACGTGTCTTCGACATAGCGTGCCTCCGCCTTGAGAAGCGCCGGGGTCATTCCGGTGGGGGCCAGAATGTCGGAGAGCACCTCGGCGACGCCCGCAGCCATCTCCCGACCGCCGCAGACCAGCACCTGCGCGCCTTCACTGATCAGGCGGGCGATCCGCGTTGCGTCAGCACGCAGGGCATCCTGCACATAAGCGCGGGAAACGCCGCGCGAAAAAGCCGTCGTCACCGAGGTCAGTCGGCCGTCTTCCTGCCAGCCGCGCGTTTCCTCGCCGTAGAAAAGGTCGCTGTCGGGATGCCTTGCGCCGAAATAGAGGTGCATCGGCCGGCGCCGTGCATTGGCCCGTGCAAAACCGGCGAGCGGGCCGATCCCTGTGCCCGCGCCGATCAGGATTATCGGCTTGTGGTTTCGCGCGGGCCGGAAGGCGGGGTTGCGGCGGATGAAGCCGGGGATGCTCTCGCCCGGTTGCATATCGAGAAGCTGGTCGGAGCAAAGCCCGCCGGGATGCCGGCTGATGCAGATCTCGATGAAACCGTCGCGCTGGCCTGAGGCCAGCGAATAAAAGCGCGGAACGGACGAGCCTTCTGGCAATATCCCCAGCAGATCGCCGGGCCGGAACCGGGCAAACCCGTGTCCGGTCAGCCGCTCCAGGATTGTGACTATCGGCAAGGCGAAGCGCAGGATCGCGGCGGGCGCCTGCATCTCGGCCCCGTAATCGCGGCGCGAGATCAGGGTCAGCGCATGACTGCGCGGATTCACGGGGCTGTGCGATAATTCCAGCGGGTGACCGAGCACTTTGCCAAGGGCGCGGCCCCAGCTGACGAATTCCTGCGGCGACTGGCGGTCCACCGTCGTCATCGGCAACAGCTCAGGCCAGCCTCTATCCGCGGCGATGCGCGCGACCTCGGTGGCGTAACCGCAGAACATGGGGAATTGCCGATCACCAAAGCCCAGAACGGCCAGCGGCAAGGTTTGTGCCTGCGGCACGGCTTCCAGCCGGTCAGCAAACCCCTTGGCCGAGGCCGGGGCGGCGCCGTCGCCATAGGTGGCGGCCAGCAGGATCACCCGTTCGGCGCGCTTGTACGTGCCGGGTGAAAACTGCGCCATCGCGCCGATATGGACCTTGTGGCCAGCCTGCGTGAGTGCGTCGTGCAGTGTCGCGGCGAAGCACCAGGTGCTGCCGCCCTCGCTGCCGACCAGAAGGATCACGTCGGCCTGACCGGCAACGGCGTTCCCTCTGATCCGAGGCCGGGCGCGGCGGGTTTGCGTCCAGAGGATCACGCCGGTGGCCGCCATGACCGGCGCGCCAAGCGCCATCAGCCCGAGGATGAGCCCCAGCGACGCCGAGCCCTGTCCGGTGTGCAGCATGTAGACGGTCTCGCTCAGGCGCTGCCACGCGCCGAAATCGACCCAGGCGAGCGTGGCGCCGGTGCCCTGATCAAGATATCCCTCGCCGGTGCTGGTCTTGAGCGTGAACACATCGGTCAAATCACCCGGATAGGGAAAGGTCAGCTCTCGCAAGCTTGCCACCGGCGTTTTGCGCAACAAGGGCATGGCGCCGGGCGCCGCGCCGGTCCGTCCGCTCACCTCGGCTGGAAACGCCGTGGCGCTTTCGCCGGGGATAAGGTCGAAGGTGCCGGCCGTCATGAAAAGCGCTGTGGTGGAGGAAAGCAGCAGACCGATCACGGTCAGCCGCGCGACCTCGACATGCAGCCGCCCCGGGAGCGGGCCGCGCAGGCGCGAGAAGACCCGCCGCCAGCCGCCAACCCGCCGCGCGGTCAACATCAGGCCGGAGATCGACAACACCAGAAGCGCCCCCGCCCCGGCCGCGGCGCTCAGCCGTCCGACATCGCCCAGGAACAGCGAGCGGTGCAGATTGGTCATCCAGCGCTGGAAGGACGACGGTTCGTAATCCGCGACGCCTTGGCCCGTTGCGGGGTCGATGACCACGGCGCCGGGTCGGCCACCGTCGAAATAGAAGGCGGTGATCCGTCTCGAGGGCGCGCGGCGGATCTGCTCGACGCCGGGATAGGCGGCGGCCACGCGCTCGGCGAGCGTCGCAACGGCCAGATCGGTTTCGGATTGTGCCGGGGCCTGCGCTACCTCGAGCGCCGGAAGGACGGACAGCACCGCGCCGCTGAGCGTGAGAACCACGATCAGTAGCGCCGCGACGAGCCCAGGAATTTTGTGCAGAGCACGCAGCATGACAGGCTCCCTCTTGCCGGCTTACATGTCGTAGGTGAGATCGCGGATGTAGCGGCGGCCCGGAACGGGCTTGCCCGCGTCCGCGCTGGTCAGCGGCACGACAACCTCCGACGGGCTGTCGCGCATATCCTCGACAGAGGCGTCGATGTGCAGTTCATACCCCACATCGAACAGCGCATCGGCCAGATCGAGCGTGATCTTCAACTGCCTTCCCGCGCCCACGCTGGCGCCGGTGATGCCGTTGATCTGGGCCGGGTCACCGCCGGTTGCGCGGTACCAGTCGCTGAGATGCTGGTAATATTTCGACTTGCCCCCGGCCATCCAGAGGCTGCCCAGATAGGCCCCCTGCGCATCGGTGACATAAAGCGCAATGTAGGCGCCGTCGCCGCCATAGTCGTTCATGTTGGCGGTCAGCGTGACCGGTCTGGCCAGAGCCAGCCCCGGCACGGTTATGGCCGTCGTCAGGGCAAGGGCGGACAGAAGCGACTTCATGGGGATTCTCCGTAAGAAGATTTGGGATCAGGCAGGATTGCCTGTCCCCGCTGATCCTTTCCTGACGCACAGCGCCGGTTGTCTTCAGCTTGCCGTCAGCTTTCTCGCCCGGTCCGTCACCATCGACACGCAAAGGCCCCGCCACCGGAACGCGGCGGCGGGGCCTTGGCAGGAGGCAGGAAGAAAGGAGACGTGGACTCAGTTCACCTGAACCTGCGGGGCCGGGCCGATTCCGAACAAGCCGTTTGCGGGCGGGGCGACCGTTCCCACAGGCGCCGCGTTCTGGCCGGGTGTGCAAGCGCGGCCTTTGTCATCGTCGGTATCACAGTCGTCCTTTTCGTCATCGTCGTCATCGCCGCGGCGCGCCCGGCGATCGTCGTCGTCATTCGAGCCGTTGTCGGCCAACAGGACCTGCATCCCGTCTGACGGCGCGGTGGCGCCATGCGTGCGCTCGGTGACCGACATCGTGCCGGAATTTGAGGCCAATCCGGTGCCGGTCGAGGAAAGGGCCAGAACCGNGTCTGACGGCGCGGTGGCGCCATGCGTGCGCTCGGTGACCGACATCGTGCCGGAATTTGAGGCCAATCCGGTGCCGGTCGAGGAAAGGGCCAGAACCGCACCAAGGGCGGTCGTTGCGGCAAGGAGGGCAAAAGCGGCTTTCATGTGATGGCTCCCATCAGTGTTGCGATGAATGCGATCCTGAAAGCCCCGGATGATCGGAACCTGACGGATTGGGGAAATCTGCTTCAGCCGGCCGTCAGCTTCGCCTGCGGAAGGAAGCCCCGCACTGTCGGGCAGCGTTCGGGCGGCGCCCTCTACCCCAGCGTGGTCCGGGACCGATGTCAGCGGTCACGTTGCGGATAATGCGCTTTCAGCCGCCAACAATCCGGACAGTAGCGCCGGGACAGTTGCACATGATGTGGTCTCGAATGCCTTCGACGAATGCCGTTGGCCAAAATCCAAGGCAGGCCGACTGAAGCCGTCGGCCTGCCTTGACAGTGATCCCGCTGCACGAGCGCAGCTGTTTCATCGAGGGGCGCCGGGCGCGTGCGGATTGCCCATGCCCATCATTGGCACCGGGTCTTGACCGTAGAGCGGTCCCGGACCAATCGGGATCTTCGCCGGCTCTGCCTCGATCATACTCGCCTGAACAGACGAATTGACGAGAACAGCTGCCGGATAGAGGACTTCGATATCCGTCATCTCATGCCAGATCATCTGGTCGGCAAGGCGCGAGACCTCCTGCCGGCCTTCCGCTTCCGCCGCGGCGAACAGGTCGACCAACGCGCCGACGACCTCTACCTGACCGTTGATCAGCAGGGGCAGTTCCGCCTGCAGGCCCGCCAATGTCGGCAGAGACCCTGCCACGGCCTTTCCTTCCGCGACCTCCTTGATGAGCCCGAGGAACGGTAAGACCACCCTCTCCTCCGCCTCGATGTGCGGGCCCAGACGATCGGCCGCGGTGCGGGCCGCGCCGCCGATCTGACCCGGCGTACCGGCAACTTCCTCGAGCTGCGTGAGGAAGTCCGCATGAGCCACGCTCAGCACGTAGGGGGCTTCAAGCGGAGCTGCCGAAGCCGTCACAGCAAATACGGATGCGACAGCAGAAACGATGAATGACGCGTGCATGGTCTTCTCCTTTGATTGAAGCGTGTCTGATCCGCGATTCGCTTTCAGTGGATCTTGCTGGAATCGATACGAGCAATCTGGTGCTGCCACCTGAGAGCTTCCTGACGGCGACGAAGTTTCTGCTTCAGCTTGGTGTCAGGAAGAAAAGCCCCGCCACGCAGGCAGGGCTCAGTCCGGGTCGAGGGGCACGCGGCACATAAGATCAGGAGTCAGGCGATATCGCCGTGGCCGGGCGCGCGCTTGTCACCCGTGATCATGGCGCGGGCCAGATTCTCGTGATGGCGGAACGAGGCGAGCACCACGCCTCCCACGTGCAGCGCAACGAGGAGCAGCAGCAGGTTGGCGAACGTCTCGTGCACTTCCTTCAGCTGCCCGTCCGTTTCCGCTTCAACATACCCGGCTTCGTCGCCCTCCTCGTCGGCATGGGCGGCTGTAACGATCCGCGGCAGATCAACAAGCATCGCGACACGGCTCGGCTCTTCCATCAGCCAGCCGGAGAAGGCGGTGCCGGACAGTGTGACGAGCAGCGCCACGATCATCGCCGCGGCCGCCGGGTTGTGGCCGAGATAGCGGCGTTCTCGCCCCCTCGCCATGTCGCCCAGATAGGCGAGCGTGGTGGCCGGACCGCGCAGGAACTGCGCAAAGCGCGCGTAGCGGCTGCCGACAAGGCCCCAGACCAACCGGAACGCGACAAGGCCTGCCACACCGTAGCCTGCGATTTCGTGAACCCGTTGAAGCTCGTCCGCTGTCAGCCATGCGATCGCAAAAGCCACCACCAGCGCCCAGTGGAACAGGCGCACCACCGGATCCCAGACGCGGATCATCACTCGACGACAACGCCGGGCTTGCTGCCCGGGACGAACAGACCGCTGTCGGGCGGTGCCACCGTTCCAGCAGGAGCGGCGTTCATGTCCGGCCGGTTGCCCGCGTCGTCCTCGTCGTCATACTCGGTCCCGACGATTGCCAGCGTGCCAGGATCGACCGTGACCTCGATCTCACGACCCTTTGCATCGCGGCCATCGATCTCATAGCAGCCGTCATCGGTCTTGATCCGGCGCACGGTCCAACCCTGCGCCTCGGCCATCTTCTGGACCGCCTCGCGCGGTTGCCAACTGGCCATAGGGACATTGCAATCGTCGTCATCGGCGTAGGCAGACCCGGTCGCGACAACGCCCGACAGAAGCGCGGCAGCCATCAGGGATTTCTTCATCTGTCCATCTCCCGTAACTGGTGGTGATGCGCCCTTGTCGCGCGCTATTCTGACGGCGACCTGAAGCACGCCGACTCTTCACGTCAGGTGCCTGTAATTTTCGCAGGGGATACGGGACCGACAGGGCGAATGGGACCGGAACGACATGCGTGTGCTGCTGATCGAGGATGACACGGTGCTGGGCGCCGCGGTGCGCGACCAGATCGCCGCCGATGGCCATTCTGTCGACTGGGCCACGCGGCTTGACGCAGCGAGCGAATATCTTGGAGTGGCGGTCTACGACCTGATCTTTCTGGATCTGATGCTGCCCGATGGGCGCGGCCAGCCGTTTTTGCGCGCCTTGAGGGTGCGAGGCGATGTGACACCGGTGATCATCCTGACCGCGCTTGACCAGATCAGCGACCGGATCGAGGGGCTGAACGCCGGCGCCGACGACTACATGGTCAAACCTTTCGACCTGTCCGAACTCTCGGCGCGACTGAACGCTGTCGCCCGGCGCTATTCGGGCAACCCCAACCCGCTGGTCACGCTGGGGGATCTGGAAATCGACCTTGCTGCAAGAACAATCCGGCGGGGCGGAAAGGCCGTGCCCCTGACCGCCCGCGAATGGGTGTTGTTCGAGGCCTTGGTGCAGCGACCCGGGCAGATCCTGTCCAAGGCGCAGCTCGAAGAACGGCTCTACTCCTTCGAGACCGAGATCGAGAGCAACACGATCGAGGTCCATGTCAGCCGGCTGCGCAAGAAGCTGGGGCGCGGCGGGATCGAGACTGTTCGCGGCTTCGGCTATCGGCTGGGCGCCGCATGAGATGGCCCGGCTCACTACAGGCACGGCTGGCGCTTGGGCTGGGACTGGGCTTGGCCCTGCTCTGGCTGGCAACCGCATGGGCGACGGCAACCATCCTGCGCGGCGAGATGAACGAGGTGTTCGATTCCGCGCTTGAGGAAACCGCCCAACGAATCCTGCCGCTGGCGGTGATGGACATCATCGACCGCGAAGAGCAGGGCGTCAGCCAGCGCATCGCCACCCTGCGAAGCCACGAGGAACTCTTCACCTACATTGTTCGAGACGACCAAGACCGTGTGCTGTTGCGCTCGCACGGGACCGAGAACGTGGTCTTTCCAGCATTCGATGGCATGGGTTTCCGCCAGACGGCGACGCATCGGCTCTACTACGACGCGGCGCTGCAAGGGACAATCACCATCGCCGTCGCCGAGCCATTGAGCCACCGTGCCGACGTGGCGCGCGAGGCTTTGACTGGCCTGGCTCTGCCCCTGGTCGTCGTCATTCCGATCAGCCTTCTCGGGGTGCTGGTGGTTGTCCGGCGCAGTTTGCGACCCGTTCGCCGGTTCAGCCGCGCGCTGGCCGGCCGTGGTGCCCGTGATCTGTCCGAGGTCGGCAACAGCAATCTTCCAAATGAGATCCTGCCGGTGGCGGAGGCCGTCAACAATCTTCTGGACCGGCTGCGGCGTACGCTGGAGGCCGAGCGTAACTTCACCGCCAATGCCGCACATGAATTGCGCACTCCTGTGGCGGCGGCGCTGGCACAGACTCAAAGGCTGATGGCGGAAACCCCCGATCCTGCCGTGACCCAAAGGGCGGGCGAGATCGAGACTGCGCTCAAACGGTTGACGCGGCTGTCCGAGAAGCTGATGCAACTGGCCCGAGCCGAGGGCGGGAGATTGCGGCGCGACACCGCGACGGACCTGCGGCCCGTGCTGCGCATGGTCGTCTCGGATCTTGAGGGGATCGCCGGGAAAGAGCGCATTGACCTCGAATTGTCGGACGCACCGGTCCTGTCCGATATCGACCCCGACGCCTTTGCGATCCTCGCCCGCAACCTGATCGAGAACGCGCTGCGCCACGGTACCGGCGAAGCCCCCGTTCAGGTGATCCTGACGCCGCGCCGTACCCTGCGCGTGATCAACGAGGGCTCCTCCGTCCCGCCCGAAACGCTGGCGCGGCTCACAGCGCGTTTCGAGCGTGGGCAGGCCAAATCGGAGGGCAGCGGGCTGGGCCTGTCGATCGCCAAGGCCATCGCGGACGGGGCGCAGGCGACGCTCACGCTGCAATCGCCCTCCCCGGGCCGGGCGGACGGATTCGAGGCATCGTTCCAGGCACCGACAGGTCGGCAACCGAACTGAGCGTGGCCGTTCAAACCGCCGCAGCCCGCCCAATGTTCCGCAAAGCCACGACGGCTATGGCGGCCCACACAACCGTGCGTAGGATCATCGCGCCGACGGTACGCATCTCGTAGACGCCGCCCTGCATCACATGCACCCCGAAAGCCAGCAGGACCAGAACGGTGCCCGCCAAAATGGCGATCGAGAGCCAGACCGCCCAGTGATGCCGCAGGATCAGCCCGATCCCCGCCGCGACATAGGCGAACCCCGCCAGAAAGTTGAACCACAGCACGAAGGGCACAGCGTCGCCCACCGCAGCGCGGGCCGCGGTCCCGCCGAAGAGCGCGCGTCCGCCCGAAAATATGGTCAGCGCCCCGAACACAACCGCCACGACGGCCGCGATCAGCAGAGCGGATTTTCGGCTTGTCGTCATTCCTCACGTCCTTCGATGCTTTCAACAATAGACCGCATGACCCGATTGTCCGTTTGTGAAACACGTGGATATCCATCCCAAGCGACGTATCCTGGTCCGCAGATCAAATACGTTGAGGCCTGGGCGCGAAAAGCGGGGGTGACGCGTTCATTCGGCGAGTTTCGGAAAGCGGTCTGTGGCGTATTCGGCATGGCATGCGCTACATGCCTCGACCATCTTGCCGAACTCTTCCTGCTGTTGCGCCCTGTTGCCGGACCGCGCGGCATCGGCAAGCGCCGCCGAAATCGAATGAAAGGCACGGTCCTGTTCGACGAAACCCTTTGGAACAGCCGCCATGAGATTCTTCCTATCTTCGGGCGTCATCGACTGTTGTAGGATGAAGCTGTCATGGATGCGCTGGGCTAGAGCGTCATGCGATTAATCTGCAACATAGCCAGTGGCCTTGAGGTAGTTCCAACATTCTTTGGGCTCGAACAGGTCGCAGATGTTGCCGACTGCACGCCAGAGATC
>NZ_JAYXIH010000072.1:0-9873 GCF_036016755.1 Aurantimonas sp. A3-2-R12
AGGCCCAAAGCTCCAGCGTCGTCTCGATCGATGCGCCCATCATCCATGACCTCCGAATCATGGTCGCCCATGGATTCAGAACTCGTCGAAAGACGCAACTGTAATGCTAAGGCTCAGCCTTACGGGTGAACCGGAGGGGACGCGGCCGATTTCCCGGATTTGCACCCGTTGTCCGAACCGCTCCTTCAATGAGGATTTCGTCGACATCGAGCTTCTCCATGATGCCTTTCATCAAACCGCGCAATCGCGCCGTTCCCAATGACCTGATCCCGCGCCGCCTATGTGCACTTCGCGAAGCGCCACCGAACGCTCGGTCAATTCGATGACGCCCATCATGGACAGCGTTCCATGGGGTGAGCGAACTTCGATTGTGACGATGGGATCATCCGTGCCATCGACGTCGAGCGTCAGGTCGATGTGATCGGGAGTCACCCGCGACTACTTTATATATACGCAAATTGCGTAGTTATCCAGACTCATGATCAATCCCTAACCTGACATTTCTCCTCAGATCTCCACCAGCCGGTCGTCGATCTCGTTCGGATTGGCATGGTCGCCGGGAAAATGCGCCGTCAGGATCGCGCCGGCGGCGGTAACGGCCTGGACATAACCGTCGGCCAGACGGTTGTCCCGCGCGGCGGCGATGAGGTCGGCGACGATGGCGTCCCAGGCCTCCTGCGGTACCTTGGCGGCGATCTCCGCGTCGGCGACGATCTCGGCATAGCGCTCGGCTTCGGAGACGAAGACGAGGACGCCGGTGCGCCCGACGGTCGTGTGAATGTTGTGGGCGAAGAATTGCGACAGCGCCATGCGATGGGCGGGGTCCTCGGCAACGGCGCGCGGCACGAACACCATGCGAAGCCGGGGCACGAGCGCGAACAGCGCCAGCAGAGCGAGGGTGGCGGCGAGCTGGCTTGTCACCAACGCAAGACCCGAGATGGCAAAGCCGGCAAGCGGCGCGAACAGCGCCGCCAGCAGCGCGGCGACCAGCGACAGGGCGAGTGCGATCGTCGCCGGCACGAAGACATAGGCATCGCTGGTGCGCGCGAAAACCGCGTAGATTTCCCCGGTGGTGGTCGCTTCCGCGGCGCTGATCGCCGCGGCGATGCGGGCATGGTCGGCTTCGGTGAAACTGAGATGCGCCATATCTACCAGCTCCCCGACGATCCGCCGCCGCCAAACGATCCACCGCCGCCGGAAAAGCCGCCGCCACCGCCGCCGAAGCCGCCGCCGCCACCTGAAAATCCGCCGCGGCCCGACCGCCGCGACGCGCCGGCCGCATTGAGCGCCCATATCATCCCGAGCCAGCGATAGCGGTTCTTGCCGATTTTTTTGCCGTGCCGGCGGGCGAGATTGGTCATCACGAAACTGCCGATCACGAACACCCAGACGCCGACGAAGAACAGCGTGAACAGCCAGTCCGAGACCTCGCCGCCGGACCAGGATTCGTTGCGCTTGGCGCGCGCTTCCAGCTCGGCGGCGTCGCCGGACAGGACCTGCAGGATGCCGTCGACCCCCTTTACGATCCCCGCCGGATAGTCGCCGCTTCGAAAGGCCGGCAGGATGTCGTTCTGGATGACCAGCGTCGACAGCGCGTCGGTCAGGGTGCCTTCGAGGCCGTAGCCGACCTCGATCCGCACCTTTCGGTCGTCGCGGCTGACCAGCAGCAGGACGCCGTTGTCCTCGTCCTTCTGGCCGATCGCCCACTCCCGCGCCAGCCGATTGGCGTAATCGGCGATCTCGGAGCCCTGAAGATCGGGAACCGTTGCCACCACGACCTGGTCGCTCGATTGCGCCTCGAAGGCGGCCAACTTCTCGGTCAGCGCCGCCTCCATGCCCGGATCGAGCAGATCGGCGGTGTCGACCACGCGGCCGGTCAACGGCGGGAAGTCCTGCGCCGCCGAGGGAGCCATGCCCCCCAGCCATAGAGCCATCGCGAGGAGCAGCCACGCGGCGGCGCCACGGGTCTGCGGCGTGACTCGGCCAGTCATTGGCCAAGACCGGGTGGCGCGCATATCGGGCCGCGGCGTCATCGCCATCTTGGCGTGCTCCTCACTTGCCGAAATCGACCTTGGGCGGTGTCTCGGCGCCGGCGGTCGCGGTAAAGGCCTGCATCTCCTTGGCCTCCGGATAGAACAGCGCGGCGATCCAGCGACCGGGAATGGTCTTCAGCTCGGTGTTGTAGACGCGGACCGCGTCGATATAGTCGCGGCGGGCGACCGAGATGCGGTTTTCGGTGCCTTCGAGCTGGCTCTGAAGCGCCAGGAAGTTCTGGTTGGATTTCAGGTCCGGATAGCGTTCGACCGTGACCAGCAGGCGCGACAGTGCGCCGGACAGCTGATCCTGGGCTGCCTGGAATTTCTGGATGGCGGCCGGGTCGGTCAGCTGATCGGCGTTGATCTGCGTCTGCGTCGCCTTGGCGCGCGCCTCGACCACGGCGGTCAGCACCTCGCGTTCCTGCGCGGCGAAGCCTTTTACCGTCTCGATGAGGTTGGGGATCAGGTCGGCGCGGCGCTGATACTGGTTCTCGACCTGTGCCCAGGTGGCCTTGGCCTGTTCTTCATAGGTGGGGATCGCGTTGATCCCGCAGGCCGACAGCAGCGGCGCCACGATCGCCAACACGAAGGCGGTTACGATCGGTCGGAACCGGGGCGGTAGGGCGGCGGCAAGTGACGGCATGGTGGGTCTCCGGTCAGGGGCGGCGCGGCCCGTCGGCGCTTATGTAGACCATCTTCGCGCTTTCCAGAAGTCGAATGACACGCCCAAGGTTGCTCTCTTCAGGCTTTTGCGACAGAGATTTCGCATGACCGGCCATCATCACGACGACGAGCGCCAACGCGAGGCGAAAGCCATCCTCGAACGCGTGCGGCAGGAGACCGAGCCGCAGGTCGGCGGCCACACTGAGGCGATGCTGTTCAGGACGCGCGATCATTTCATGGCGCGCGACGCCGATCCAAACGATCGGATCGAGGTCATCGGCACGCGCATCGGACGTCTTGCCGCGATCGTCGGCTTCATCGTCTTCGCCGTCCTTCTCGCCATCCAGCTCGCAAGCGATTGAACGGCCGCCCCATGCCGACAGCCAAGTCCATTCAGCAGAGCGACCGGCCGGCCGTCATCTCGGTGTCGAGCCATGTCGCGCGCGGCACCGTCGGCAACCGCGCGGCGGTGTTCGCGCTGGAAACCCTCGGCTTCCCGGTGTGGTCGGTCCCCACCGTGACGCTGCCCTGGCATCCGGGCCACGGTCCTGCGACTCGCATCGTGCCGCCCGGCGCCGAATTCTCGGACCTGATGGACGATCTGGCCGGATCGCCCTGGCTGGGTGAGGTGGGTGCCATCCTTACCGGCTATTTCGGCGCCGAGGATCAGATCGCGCCCACCGCGCGGCTGGTCGAAGCCGTCAAGCGCGCCAATCCGAAGGCGATCTATATCTGCGACCCGGTGATCGGCGATGGCGGCCGAATGTATCAACCGCAAGCGACGCTCGCGGCAATCCGCGATCTGTTGATCCCGCTTGCCGACATCGCGACGCCCAATCGCTACGAGCTGGAATTCCTCAGCGGCCTCGAATTGACCGACAATGCCCATCTGATCGAGGCGGCGAGCGCGCTCGGGCCGCCGACCGTCATCGTCACCTCGGCCTTTGCGATGCTGCGCGGGGGGATCGGCAATCTGCTGGTGCGCGATTTCCAGGCAATGCTTGCCGAGCACAGGATTATCGAGAACCCGCCGCATGGTCTCGGAGATCTCACGGCGGCGGTGTATCTGGCCCGCGTGCTTGCCGGCGTCTCAGAGGAAAAGGCCCTGCAGACCACCACGGCGACCGTGTTCGAGATCCTCGCACGTACGACGAAGCGCGGTGCCGATGAATTGACGCTCGAAACCGACAGCGATAGCCTCAGGCATCCGATGGCGATGGTCCAGACCCGCCGCCTGGCCTATCCGGGCGGCAATCGCCGAGCTTGATCGGTGCGACCATCGGGCCGAATGCGGACGACCACAGGGCAATTGATTGCGCCCACAGGGCAATTGATTGCGCCGCAGCGAATCGCTACTGATCGCGGCATGACGAAATTTCTTCCCGACCACCTTATCAATGGCTACCGCGCCTTCGTCGACAAGCGGCTGCCGCAGGAGCGCCAGCGCCTGCGCCAGCTCGCCGAGGTCGGACAAAGCCCCAAGACGATGGTCATCGCCTGCTGCGATTCCCGCGCCGCGCCCGAGACGATCTTCGACACCGCGCCGGGTGAGATCTTCGTCGTGCGCAACGTTGCCAATCTGGTGCCGCCCTACGAGCCGGACGGCGAATTTCACGCAACCTCGGCCGCGCTGGAATTCGCCCTGCACGCGCTCAAGGTGGAGCATGTGGTGGTGCTCGGCCATGGCGGCTGCGGCGGCATTCACGCCGCGCTGTCGCCGGCCGCCGAGCCGTTGTCTCCAGGCGATTTCATCGGCAAGTGGATGAGCCTGCTCGATCCGGTTACGCGGGCGGTCGGCGCCAACGACCACATGACGGCGAACGAGCGGCAGGCGGCGCTGGAGCGCATCGCCATCCGCTATTCGATTGCCAATTTACGGACGTTTCCCATGGTCGAGAACCTGGAAAAGGAGGGTAAACTGTCGCTGCACGGGGCCTGGGTCGACATCCGGTCCGGCGAACTCTGGGCGATGAACCCGGAAACCGGGGATTTTTCCCGCGCGCTGGCCGACGCGGCCTGATCAAGCCGGCCGCTGCATCGACGCAGCGGCGGTCCGCCGGGCCGGTTTTCGTGGATTGTGGGTCACAGGATGGGATTTCTGTTGCATTTCGACACAATTGCGCCTTGCGAAGCGTGGCACTGGTCCGCTTTATGACAGGGAAGGTCTTGGGCGGTGTCGACCCGGGACCGCAAGAGAAAAGACATGCACGGGGAAATCTCATGACCAATTGGACCAGAACGGGAGCCGTTCTCGTCACACTGCTCCTGGCGGCAGGCTGTTCGCGATCGATGCCGTCCTTCGAGAGCAGTGGGCCCGCGCCGCTGACGCCGGCGCCCCGGCAGCGGGTCGCGGTCAGGAAGCTGCCGCCGCCGCCGCCGCCGGCCCCGGCCGCGTCACAGAATTCCTCCTTTGAGAGCGAAACCGACGTGACGGCCAACGAGACGGACCAGAATGCCTCGTCCGACAATTCGGCAAGTCAGGAGACCCAGGTCGCGTCCGTCAGTAGCGGGCCGATCTCGCGCAACTCCGTGCTCGGCGCCTACAAGGTGACGACGACGGGCGGCAACTGCCAGATCATCCTGTCGCTGACCAAGTGGACCGGCGGCTATCGCGCGGCATCACGCGGCTGCCCCGGCGCGGTCGCCGACGTCAGCGCCTGGGACGTCTCCGGCAATCAGGTCGTGCTGAAGGATTCCGGCGGCTCCAACGTCGCCAATCTCAACTCCTCCGGCGGATCGCGCTACGAGGGCCGCACCAAGAGCGGGCAGCAGATCAGCCTCTACCGGTAGGAACCGGCGCCGGACAGCATCGCTCGCCGCGCTGTCCGGCCACGCTTTGGAAAACGCCCGGCTCTGCGGTGCGTCCGCAAGCCTTCGCCGTGATCTTGGCGCGGGATGCGGCGGACCCGGCCTGCCGCCAGCTTTCCCAACGGACCCTTCGAGGAACGATGCCGAGCACCGCCACGCGCGACGACAGGAAGGCGCAAGGACCTGTCCGCTCGGCGCTGGAGCATTTGATCGCCATCAAGGAGATCGAGGCGGACCCCGGCCAAAGAGCGCTTGCCGACCGGCTCGACCACATCGATCAGACACTCTCGGCCGCCACCGTCGCCTCGAAAAAGAGCGCCCTCGGCTGGCTGTTCGGCAAGAAGCGCGAAGCCGACCCGATCCGCGGCGTCTATATCCACGGCGATGTCGGCCGCGGCAAGACCATGCTCATGGATATGTTCTTTCGCCAGAGTTCGGTGTCGGCGAAACGGCGCGTGCATTTCCACGCCTTCATGGGCGACGTCCACGAGCGCATCGGCGCCCATCGCAAGGCGGTGAAGGCGGGCACGGCCAGCGGCGACGACCCGATCGGCCCGGTCGCCGGCCAGATCGCCAAGGATGCCCGCCTTTTGTGCTTCGATGAATTCGCGGTGACCGATATTGCCGACGCGATGATCCTGTCGCGGCTGTTCAAGGCGTTGTTCGAGCAAGGCGTGGTGCTTGTCGCGACGTCGAATGTCGCGCCCGACGATCTCTATCGCGATGGTCTCAACCGGCCGCTGTTCCTGCCGTTCATCGACATTCTCAAAGCCCACACCGACATCGTCGCGCTCGACGGCGCGGAAGACTACCGGCTTGCCACGATCGGGCGTGACGACGTTTATCTCTCGCCGCTCGATTCGACCGCCGAGACCCGGATGGACGCGATCTGGCTGACGCTTCTCGACGGCGCCAAGGAGGGCGTCGCGTCGCTGTCGGTGAAGGGGCGCACGGTCAAGGTGCCACGCGCCGGCAACGGCGCGGCGCGTTTTTCCTACGACGATCTGTTGAAGCGCCCGCTCGGCGCGCAGGATTATCTGGCGATCGCACGGCGCTTCCACACGGTGATGCTCGACCGGGTTCCGGTGATGGACCTGGCTGAGCGCAATGAAGCCAAACGCTTTATCACCCTCGTCGACGCGCTGTATGATTCCGGTCGCCGGCTGGTAATGTCGGCCGAGGCATCGGCGGAGCGGCTCTATCGCGGTCGCTCCGGCGCCGAGGCTTTCGAGTTCGACCGCGCCGTCTCGCGTCTCGTCGAAATGCGCTCGGACGACTATCTGGCCCGGACGTCCGGCGTCTCCGGTTAATACCAACCTGCGGTGATAGGAACCCATTCGCCCGACCTTCGGTGGGCTGTACGGGCTTGCCGGACGGCGTCGCACCGCTTGCCCGATGCGCCGCATCGACCCGCGCGTCGCTCCTGGCCGGACAAGCCCGTTCAGCGCCATCGAATGGGTCCCTATCACCGCAGGTTGGTATAAAGCGCTAGTTGATGGGGTTCGCGTCGGAACTCGCCTGCCGGTCGCTGGGACATCTCGGCCCAGGCCGCGACCGGTTCCGATGGACGGGTGACGGCTCCATCGCGCGACCGGGCAGCCCGCGGTTTTCGGGCTGCTACGACGCAATTTCGTCCGGCGGCCTTCGCCCGATAGAGGGCGGCATCGGCGTCACGCCTGACCGACCCGGGACTGCCGCAGCGGTCGGTCTGGCTGACACCGATGCTGACCGTCAGGGGGGCGGCGTCGTCGATCTCCCCGAAGTGCTTCGCGGCGATGAGACGCCGTAGATGCTCCGCGCGGCGCATCGCGGCCGGCAGATCGCAATTCCAAAGCAGAACCGCGAATTCCTCGCCACCGTATCGCGCCACCATATCCTTTTCGCTTTCGAGGCGCCTCAGCACATCGCCGACGGCGGCAAGCGCGCGATCGCCGCAATCATGGCCGAATCGGTCGTTGATCGTCTTGAAGTGATCGACGTCGATCATCATCAGCGCAAACGGCCGAAGCGGCTGCACCGTCGTCCATTCCTCGAGCCGCTGGTCGAACGCCCGTCGGTTGGCAAGCCCGGTCAACGGGTCGGTGAAAGCATCAATGAGCAGGGATTTCTCCCGCGCGATCAAGCTATCCTCACGGCGCATCAGCGCGCCGAGAAGAAGGGTGGCGAGGATACAGGAGGCCATGAGCGCGGCGACCGAAAGGCCGATGGAGGTCGCGGAGGCCTGGATCGGCAGCAATGGCAGGAGCAGGGCCTGACAGGAGATCGTCAAGCCGAGGAAGAACAGGCTCGCGAGGCTGGCATGGCTGCGCCGGCGCCAAGTGTGCCACCAGAGCAGACCGGCGACGACCCCGAAGCCAAGAACGGCGAGACCGATGCCCGTTCCCGCCCCGCCGACGGCGATGCGGTAAATACCGGCGGCGGCGGCGGCGATCGTCGCGGGCAACGGTCCACCGAAGGCGGCGGCCAGCGCGACCACGATAATTCTCGCATCGATCATGATCCCGGGCAGGGGAATGGACGCCTGCAGCATCGTGGCGATCGCCGCGGCCCCGAAGACAAGCCCCAGGGTCACCGCTTGCGTGCCGCCGGGCCAGCGGGCGCGGCGAAGGGCTCCGTAGCTTATGGCGAGGAGGGCCAGCAGGCCGACATCGTTCGCCAGATCCAGGATCAGATTCACAGGCAGGTACATTCGGGTCGGCATCCTCGTCTGGCGGTCGAGCCGGTCAGGAGCCGGAACGATCCCGGATCGGACGGCGCGATGCCAATCGTTGATCCACTGCAATTACGTTTGGCGGACCGGTTTTGATCCTTGCGGCGAACGACGACGGTCGAACAGGACTAACAAAGCGCTAAAGCGCTAAAGCGCCACCGCCCGTAGGATCGGGAACGTCTAATATTCTTACTCTTACGTAATACCCGGATATTATAACCGATTGAATTCGCTAGAGCCTAATTGCCATGGTTGCATCCGCGGGCGGCCCGGTCTATTGCGTCGCCGCAACGGGGGCACCGTTCAGGGGCTTTTGGCATCGCGCTCAGCCGAATTTGCTGTTGCGGCTCCCCGCGACGACGGATTTCGGCAAACGGAGCGAAGGCTCCCTTGGCCCGGTCCGCGCACAACCAGCGGTCCGCTCCCGGTCTGACGCCGAAGCCGGCCGGTAGCAGGAGGAAAGCGGCCTTGGCCCGTTCGAAGATCGCACTTATCGGTTCCGGCATGATCGGCGGCACGCTCGCACATCTGGCGAGCCTGAAGGACCTCGGCGACGTCGTCATGTTCGACATCGCCGAGGGCACGCCGCAGGGCAAGGCCCTCGACATCTCCCAGTCCGGTCCGGTCGAGGGCTTCGACGCCCGCCTTTCCGGCGCCAACGACTATGCCGCCATCGAGGGCGCGGATGTGTGCATCGTCACGGCCGGCGTGCCGCGCAAGCCGGGCATGAGCCGCGACGATCTGCTCGGGATCAATCTGAAGGTCATGGAGCAGGTCGGCGCCGGCATCGCCAAATACGCGCCCAACGCCTTCGTCATCTGCATCACCAACCCGCTCGACGCGATGGTCTGGGCGCTGCAGAAATTCTCCGGCCTGCCCAAGGCCAAGGTGGTCGGCATGGCCGGCGTGCTCGACTCCGCCCGCTTCCGCACCTTCCTCGCCGAGGAATTCAAGGTCTCGGTCGAGGACGTCACCGCCTTCGTGCTCGGCGGTCACGGCGATACGATGGTGCCGCTCACCCGCTATTCGACAGTCGCTGGCATCCCGCTCACCGATCTGGTCAAGATGGGCTGGTGCTCGAAGGAGCGGCTGGAGGAAATCGTCCAGCGCACCCGCGACGGCGGCGCCGAGATCGTCGGCCTGTTGAAGACCGGCTCGGCCTATTACGCCCCGGCCGCCTCGGCGATCCAGATGGCCGAATCCTACCTCAAGGACAAGAAGCGGGTGCTGCCCTGCGCGGCGAACCTCAAGGGCGAATACGGCCTCAAGGACATGTATGTGGGCGTGCCCTGCGTGATCGGCGCCGACGGTATCGAGCGGGTGATCGAGATCGACCTCGCCAGTGACGAAAAGGCGCAGTTCGAGAAGTCCGTCGCCGCGGTGAAGGGCCTGATGGAAGCCTGCGCGGAAATCGCGCCGAAGCTGAAGTGATTTTGCCGGGCCGCCATTGAGCGGCCCGTTCCTTTTCCCCTCCGCGCCGAGGACGACAGATGAACATCCACGAATATCAGGCCAAGCAAGTTCTCAAGGGTTTTGGGGCGCCGGTGGCGGCGGGCGTGGCGATCACCGAGGCCTCGCAGGCCGAGGCCGCGGCGCGGCAGTTGCCGGGGCCGGTCTATGTGGTCAAGAGCCAGATCCACGCCGGCGGCCGCGGCA
>NZ_JAYXIH010000073.1:0-9870 GCF_036016755.1 Aurantimonas sp. A3-2-R12
AGCCGGGATCCATGCCAAGCCGCTTGAGCCGCCAATCCGTCGCCGGACAGGATGGGATAAAAGTCGCGGCATGGGTCCCGGCTCAAGGCCGGGATGACGCGGTTTGGATGCCGGCGCCCTTTTCTTCCAAGGGGTACGAAGTATCCGCGCAGCTTCCGAAGAAGCCGCCCGCCCAAAAAATTTTCTCCCCACCCTTTCCGCCTCCCGCACAATGCCCTCACCGCCGGCCCACGGAACGGGCGCGAATGATCACCGGGATCGTTCGTTGGGCCAAGGGGAGAAATCCCTGGCGGGCGGTGCCGGTTGCGGCCGCTTCCGGAGCGGCGGGGACCGGGCCTTGTGACAGCCGCGCCTGCCTTCCGTTCTGCGGGGAAGGCGGCATGCCGCCGGCCTGGAGGTCGTGCTCCTCCCGGCGGCATCCCACAACCCGTCCGGTCCTGGCCGAAAGGTTGGGCCGGCGGGTGAATGGTGCGGCGGCGCACGGGAGCCGAGAGCCCGGGCGCGTCACGGGAACCCATCGCGCGGGATGCCGGAGGCGGACCGTATTGACTTAAAAATAGTCGGAGGGTTCGCCTCCGGCATCCCGCCGCTCGTGAGGAGTGGCATCAGGGGCCCCTCAGCGAGCCGCAAGGCGAAGCTTAAGGAGGGGACAGAGAACTCTCCGGCCCGAGCGGGCGCGGAGGCGCTGTCGCATGGGGAAAAGCCCCTCACCCGGTTCGCTGCACGAACCACCCTCTCCCCGCAGGGGCGAGGAATGGCGCCCTTCCGAAACTGTTCGCGTCCATCAGGAACAGAAAAAAGCGCCGACAGGGACGCTGCCGATTCTTCTCCCCCGGCGGGGAGAAGGTGGCCCGAAGGGCCGGATGAGGGGGCGAGCGCAGCGAGGCAGCCGAGGATGACGAAGGCGGGCGCGAAGCGGAGCCTCGAAGGGCGAGGGAAAGCGCCCCTACCTTGCAAACAACAGCACCGCGACGAGGACGAGGACGGCCAAGCCCTGCAACAGAATGCGGGCGCGCATCAGGTTCTGGGAGGTGCTGCTGGAGCCGCCCTTCATCAGATTATAAAGGCCCGCGACGAGAACGCCGGCGGTCGCGAGCATGAAAAAGAGGGCAAGGTAGATCATAATATCGGACATGCCGGCCTTGTTCGAATTTCGAGTCGCGGAAAGCGCAATATAGGCGGCGCGGGCGACGGCGCGAGTCCCCGGCCACCGAGGCGTGTCGCGGGCACGAACCAGCGGTTCATAGGCCTGGCGGCACGACCTTGGCCTTGCGCCTGCGCGTGGCCGCCGCAACGCCGACCCCGGCGATGACGAGGCCGACAAGCTGGATCGGCGACAGCGTCTCGCCGAACAAGAGCCACGCCGTGACGGCGGTGACGCCCGGCACCAGATACATCAGCGAGGCGACCGACGACACCGCGCCCTCGCGGATCAGATACAGCATCAGGAACACCGCCCCGATCGACAGGACGAAGACCAGCCAGACCAGCGCGAAGACCAGCTCGCCGGTCCAGTCGAGCACCATCGTCTCGGTGGAGGCAGCGAGGATCAGCGTCGGCACGAGGGCGCCAAAATATTGCAGCGCCGTGCCGGTGCGAAGGTCGACGCCGCCGACGAAGCGTTTTTGCCAGACCGAACCGGTCGAGATCGCGAAGGCCGACAGGACCACCGGACCGAGCGTCAAGAGCCGGTAGTCGCCCGAGCCGTCGAGCTTCGGCAGGATGACCAGGGCGACACCGACAAGGCCAAGGGCAAGGCCGGCGAGATGCCGCGGCTGCACGCGCTCGCCGAGGAAGCTGGCGGCGAGGATCGTGGTCAGCACCGGTTGCAGCCCGACGATCAGCGCGGCGATGCCGGCGTTGAGGCCGTGCCGCACGGCGAAGAACACGCCGCCGAGATAGACGCCGTGGATCAGGCTGCCGGCGATCATCGCGTGCGCCGCCGGCCGCCAGCCCGGCCAGGGCGCCCGCATCAGGAGGACAACCGAGCCGAGGATTGCCAGCGCCAGCGCATAGCGCAGCGACAGGAAGGTGAACGGCTCGGCATGGGGCATGGCGTAGCGCGCGCCGATGAAGCCGGTCGACCAGAGCAGCACGAAGATCGCCGGAAAGAAGGGCAGCAACCGGTTCACTGGGGACGGCCTTTCGGGATGGGCGGGTCGGCGGCGGACGGGCGGGCGGGCGGGCGGCGGAAAGCGTCGCGCGCGCTTTTTTCTTTCAGCGCGGGATGCGGGCGGAAAACCGGTGCCCACTTTTCCTCATCCCGCTCTAGCAGGGCGGCGCGCCGGCCGAAAGCCGGATATCGTCAGCTTGTCTGACAGAATCGGGTCGCATGCGTTTGCCTTGCCGCCCGGCGCCGTCTATCGCCGGGTTTCAGCGATCATCCGGCCGGTCTCATGCAAGACATCCTCAATATCATTGTCCCGATCTTCGGCCTGATCGCCCTCGGCTTTCTGGCGGCCAGGGCGAAGCTGTTGTCGGATGCGACCGGCGAGGCCCTCGCTCGTTTTGTCTTCGTCGTCGCCGTGCCGGTGCTGCTGTTTCGCACCCTCGCCACATCGGCCTTCGGCGATGCCAACCCGCTGTTTTTGTGGCTGACCTATTTCAGCGCCATCGCCATCGTCTGGACGATCGGCAGCGTCGTGGTCCGGCGTCTCACCGGGGCCGACCGGCGCGCCGGCGTCATCGCCGGCATCTCGTCGAGCTTCGCCAACACCGTCTTCGTCGCCATCCCTACCATCCAGCGCGCCTATGGCGACGCCGGCCTGGAGCCGCTCCTGCTGATTCTCGCCATCCATCTGCCGGTGATGATGATCGTTGCGACGCTGATCGTCGAGCGGGCGGCGCTGCTCGACGCGCGCGACGCCGGCACCATGCCACCGCAGGTCTCGACGGCGACGACGCTGAAGCGGGTCCTGAAGAACCTTGCAACCAACGCCATCGTCGTCGGCATCCTGTCGGGTCTCGTCTGGCGCGCCACCGGGCTGCCGCTGGAGCCCCATGTCGACGAGATCACCCGGCTGCTCGGCGGCACGGCCGGCCCGCTGGCGCTGTTTTCGCTCGGCATGTCGCTGACCCGCTACGGCTTGCGCGGCGACATCGCTTCCTCGGCGATCGTCGCGACGCTGTCGCTGGTCGTCATGCCGGCGATCGTCTTCTTTCTCGGCACCTGGCTCGCCCTGCCGCCGCTGTGGCTGAAGGGGGCCGTGCTGACCGCCGCCGCGCCGGCCGGCGTCAACGCCTATCTCTTCGCGGCCTATTTCCAGTCCGGCGAGAAGCTGGCGGCGACGACGATCCTGGTCTCGACGGTACTGTCGGTGGTTACCCTCAGCGTGTGGCTGACCGTGCTCGGCTGAAACATTCCGCCGCCGGCCGGCCCGGAAATCCAACCATGCGGCGAATGTCCTCGGCGCCGAGACCGGCCTCGCGCAGAGCCTTCAAGGAGGTGTCGCGGGCACTTTTCGACAGCTTGCGGCCGTCGGCGCCGAGAATCAGGTCGTGATGGTGGTAGCGCGGCGCCGACAGGCCGAGCAACGCCTGCAGAAGGCGATGGACGCTGGCGGCGTGGAACAGATCCTGCCCCCTGACGACATCGGTGACGCCCTGCAGCGCGTCGTCGACGACGACGGCCAGGTGATAGCTCGTCGGCATCTCCATGCGGCCAAGCACGACATCGCCCCAGTCGAGCGGCCGCGCGGCGATCTCGCCGCTGGCGCCGTCCGGCGAGCGCCCGGTTTCCGTGAAACTCAGCGCCGGCACCCGTTCGACCGCCGCTTCCATGTCGAGCCGCCAGGCGAAGCGTTCGCCGTCGCTCATCTTCCGCTCGCGCTCGCGCGTCGACAGCTTGCGGTCGAGGCCGGGATAGAGCGGCGCCCCGTCGGGATCATGCGGCCAAGGCTTGCCGGTTTCCTCGATGTGCCGCTCGGCATGGGCGCGGATGTCGCCGCGCGACATGAAGGCCGGATAGATCAGCTCTTCGTCGGCCAGGGCTTCGAGCGCTGCGGCATAGTCGGGAAAATGCTCCGACTGCCGGCGCGGGGTGTCGTCCCAATCGATCCCGAGAAAATACAAATCGTCCTCGAGTTGCTGCTCGTAGGCCTTGGTGCAGCGCGCCCGATCGATGTCCTCGATCCGCAGGAGAAAGGTTGCGCCCGCCTCGCGCGCCATCTTGTGGTTGAGCAGCGCCGAATAGGCGTGGCCGAGATGCAGTTCGCCGTTCGGACTCGGTGCGAATCGGAACACGGCTGACGTCGTTTCCATCGAATTGTTTCCCCTCGTTTGTCGCCCGATGCTCTAGACTCCGATTGCGTGAGCAACGTGACAGAGTCGCGGCAATTGAGGAACCGGGCGCCATGATCAGGACACAAGCCGACATCGACGCGGCGCTGGATGCGCTGCGTCTGGCGGACGATCGCCTGCATCGGGTGATCGAGGCGGCCGGCGTGGTGCCGCTTCGCCGCGGCGCCGGCGGGCTCCGGGGTCTCGCCGGCATCATCGTCGCGCAGCAGGTATCGAAGGCGAGCGCCGACGCGATTTTCGCGCGGTTCACGCAGGAGATCGACGTCGACGACGCCGGGGCGATCCTCGCCACTTCCGACGAGGCCTTCCGCCGCGCCGGCCTGTCGCGTCCCAAGCAGCGCACGATGCTCGCCGTCGCCGAGGCCGTCCGGGACGGCGCGGTCGACTTCGCGCGGGTCGAGGCGGCGTCCCCCGACGACGCGATCGCGGAACTCGTGGCCATTCGCGGCATCGGGGTCTGGACCGCCGAATGCTATCTGTTGTTCTGCGCCGGTCATCCCGACATCTTTCCCGCTGGCGACCTCGCCTTGCAAGCGGCGCTGGGCCATGCCTTCGAGCATGAAACGCGTCCGGCCGCGGCGGCCGTCGCTTCTATCGCAGAGCGCTGGTCGCCGCACCGTTCGGTCGCCGCGCGTCTGTTCTGGTCCTACTACGGCGCCGTCACGCGCCGCGACGCGGCTCCGGCGCCCGCCGCCGAATGACCCCCGCGAGATTTATCCACAGATCTTCTCCACGGGTCGACCGCACTGCGGGAAACGGGGGGAACCGTCGGCGAAACTCGCTCGCGCCCAGGCTTCACAAAGGCGACACGATAGAGCACGATAGTCGCGCCAATTCAGGTCCGACCGCAGGGAGTTAAGGAGAACGACCGGTGACGATCGCCGTGAATCAGGACTTATCTCCAGCGCTCGTTCTGAACGCCGACTTTCGGCCGCTCAGCTATTACCCCCTGTCGCTCTGGTCTTGGCAGGACGCCGTCAAGGCGGTGTTCCTCGACCGGGTGACGATCCTGGCGGAATACGACCGGGCGGTGCGAAGTCCGACCTATTCGATGCGGCTTCCCTCGGTCGTCTGCCTCAAATCCTACGTCAAGCCGGCGCGTCATCCCGCCTTCACCCGCTTCAACGTGTTCCTGCGCGATCGCTTCCAGTGCCAGTATTGCGGCTCGCCGCAGGAACTGACCTTCGATCACGTCATCCCCCGCTCGCGGGGCGGGCTGACCACCTGGGAGAATGTCGTCGCCGCCTGTTCGCCTTGCAATCTCAAGAAGGGCGGGCTGATGCCGAGGGCGGCGCGCATGTTCCCGCATCAAAAGCCCTATCAGCCGAGCGTCCACGATTTGCACAACAACGGCCGGCTGTTTCCGCCGAACTTCCTGCACGAGAGCTGGCTCGATTATCTCTACTGGGATTCCGAACTCGATCCCGAATAGGCGCATCGATCGGCGCGCCATTCTCGACCGACCAGATCGAAGCCTTTCATCCCGTTCGTCTGAAGCTGCATCGCCGACGCAACGATGCGCGCTTCCCGCCGCGCCCTTCGATGCCGGAGCAGCGGACGATAATAGAATAGCCGGCGAAGCGCCTCGCCTGAATCGGGACGATCGATGCACGAACCGCCAGACAAAGACCGCGCGACGCCGAATAGCACCGGCCTCGACTTCTACGCGGCGTTGCCGATGTCGGCGGACTTCAGCCGTCTCGGTGACCCCGCCGCCTATGTGCCGCTGCCGGACGACTGGGTCGTCGGTGTCGCCGACATCGTGCGCTCGACCGCCGCCATCGAAGCGGGCGCCTACAAGCAGATCAACACGGTCGCCGCGGCGGTGATCGCCGCGATCGCCAACGGCCTTTCCGGAAAGGACTTTCCCTTCGTGTTCGGCGGCGATGGTGCCGGATTCGCCCTGCCCGCTGCCCAGGCTGAACTTGCCCGAACGGCCATGGCGGCTGTCGCCGGCTGGGCAGACGAGGCTTTCGACCTGACCCTGCGTATCGCCATGGTCCCGGTCGCGACGATCCGGGCAAACGCGCACGACGTGCGAGTCGCCCGCTTCTCTCCCTCACCCGATGTTGCCTACGCCATGTTCGACGGCGGCGGCCTCGCCTGGGCGGAACAGCGGATGAAGGCGGGGGAATATCAGCTGGAACCGGCAACGGGCGATGCGGCCCGGCCCGACCTGACAGGCCTGACCTGCCGATTCGCGGAGATACCGGCTAGCCGTGGCCTGATCCTGTCGATCATCATGGTCCCGGCTCCGGACGCCGCGCCGGAGCGTTTTGCCGCCCTGGCACAAGAGATTGTGGCGCTGGGCGCCGATGGAATTGAGGTCGGCAGCCCGGTTCCGCCCCAAGGGCCTGATCTGCGCTGGCCATCCGCCGGCTTCCGGATCGAGGCAAAGGTCTGGGCGGCAAGAACCGGTCGAGCTCTTTGGTCGTCACGGCTTTCCGTCCTTCTGCGCTCCTTTCTCGCCCATCTGACATTCACGACGGGCATCCGGGTCGGCCGGTTCGATCCGAGACGTTATCGGGCCGAACTCGTGCGCAATACCGATTTCCGCAAATTCGACGACGGCCTCAGGATGACGCTGGACTGCACGCCGTCCGTCGCCGATCGGATCGAGCAGCGGCTGCGCCTGGCGGCGGCCGAGGGAACCGCGCGGATCGGCACCCACCGTCAGGGCGCGGCGCTGATGACCTGCTTCGTGCCCTCGGCGAGCCGCAGCGACCATGTCCATTTCATCGATGGGGCAACCGGCGGATATGCAGCGGCGGCGGCCATGATTCCCGGAGATGCCGGCGATGACAGCGACAGGGCCTGATCAGCCGAACAGGGACAGGACCAGCGGCAGGCTTGCCGCCGCGAGCAGCGTCTGCAGGGTGACGAGACCCGCCATCAGCGTCGCGTCGCCCTTGAGCTGTGTCGTCAACACATAGGCGGTCGGGGCGGTCGGCAGCGCAAAGAAGATGACGAGTAGCGAGGCGTCGAGCGGCGACAGGACAAACAGCCATGCGACCAGCGCGGCGACGAGCGGCATGGCGACGAGCCGACCGGCGCTGTTGAGAAGAAGCGTCGTGGTCTCGGCCCGCGCGGCGGCGAGCTTGAGGGCGGCCCCGACACACAAGAGGCCGAGCGGCAGGCTGGCAGCGGCCAACAGGCCAAGGAATCGCTCCGTCCCGAACGGAAGGCCAACGCCCGTGAGGGCAAAGGCCGCCCCGGCGGCGCAGGCGAGGATCAGCGGGTTGCGAACCAGCGGCATCAGCAACTGGCGGGCACTGGTTTCGCGTTCGGCGGTCAGGGCGATGACCGACAGGACATTGACCGCCGGTACCAGCACGGCGAGGACGACAGCGGCCCGCGCCAGGCCCTCGGTGCCGTAGAGGCTTCCGACCAGCGCCAGCCCCAGATAGGTGTTGAAGCGGATCATGCCCTGGACCAGCGGCCCGTAGCGCGCGGCCGGCCACCCTCGCCAACGGCGCAGCAGCGCGAGGACGATGGCGGCGACAGCCAGCACGACGAGGATCGCCGCGGCGAAACCAAGGAGGGTCGGATCGGCCAGCGGCGCCTTGGCAAGGCTTGCAAAGAGCAGCGCCGGGAAGAGAACGAAATAATTGAGCTTCTCCGCCGCCGGCCAGAAGCCCTCGCCCGGGAAACCCGATCGCCGGAACGCCAGGCCCGCGAGGATCAAGGCAAACAGCGGCCAAAGAGTCAGGAAAAGCGCCGGCATCGCCTCGGATCAAAGCTGGTGGGGAACGAGCGCCGCGTCCTCACGCAAACCGGTCGGCCTTGGCGACGGCGCTGCGCAGCGCCACGGCCGCGAAGAGGGCCGAGGCGACGGCGTTCCAGCCGGCGAAGGAGAGGCCGAGGAAGCGGCCGGCCGCCTCGTCGCAGGATGGCGGCCGGATGGCGTCGATGGTGGCAAGGAGATCGCCGCTCATCAGGTCGCCCCCGCCGACCTGCCCGCAATCGGTTGGCCCCGGCCAGAAGCCCCACTCGACCCCGGAATGGAAGACGCCGAGATAGAGCGAAAAGAGCATGATCAGACCGATCGCCAGGAGCAGTGCGCGAGTCAGAATCGCCGGCGCCCGCCCCGCCGCCGCGACGAAGGCGACAAGCGCGATCGGGATCGACACGTAATAGGGCGTGCGCTGTTCCAGGCAGAGCGCGCAGGGGATGTAGCCGCCGACATGCTGGAAGAGCAGCGCCGTCCCGACGGTCATCGCCGTTCCCACGGTGAGGAAGCCCGAGGCCAGCGTCTGGCGAAAGCCGGTCGGGCGCTGGAAGCGTTCAGTCATTCCCATCGAAATCATCCGTTACATCAAATACCGCAGTACGACGAAGCCGCCGACGAGCAGAACCATGAAGAGGGTGAAGAGCATACCGAGATTGTTCTCGATGAACCCCTTGATCGGCGCGCCGTAGCGATTGAGCAGCCAGGCGACGAGGAAGAACCGCACGCCCCGGCCGATGATCGAGACGACGGTGAAGGTCACCAGATTGAGCCCGGTGACGCCGGAGAAGATCGTCAGGACCTTGTAGGGAAACGGCGTCATCGCCGCGAACAGTACCGCCCAACCGCCCCAGGAATTGTAGCGGGCCGTCAGTTCGGCGAAAGCGTCCGCCTTGCCGTAGAGCTCGAGAATCGGCCGGCCGACGAGATCGAAAAACAGGGCGCCGATGGCATAGCCGAGAAACGCCCCGAGCACCGAAGCGACCGTGCAGACCAAGGCGATTCGGAACCATTTCGCCCGATCCGCGATCACCATGGGGATCAACAGCACATCCGGCGGGATCGGAAAAACCGAGCTTTCGATGAAGGACACCGCGGCCAGCGCTCGTTCCGCATGGCGGGTCGCGGCCAGTGACATGACCCAATCATAGAGGCGGCGGAGCATGGCGGTTTCCAGACCTGGGGTGCGAGACGAGGCCCGCGCGCATGGCTGGCGCATAGGACGAACGTGGCGCAAACGCAATTGCCGTCACCGCATTGCACAGAAGCGGGACCGTCGGCATTGACCGAGGACCCGTTGCGGCTATAGTCCCGCGTCGAATGGCCGAGGCCGTTCGCCCCTGTGGCGGAATTGGTAGACGCGCGCGACTCAAAATCGCGTTCCGCAAGGAGTGCTGGTTCGATTCCGGCCAGGGGCACCATTTCCCCTTCCCATAGCTTCTCACAGCGTCCCTCCTGCCAATAAGAATCAATGAGTTAGCTCGTTATGGCTGCTCATGATGACCCTCCGCATACCGTTGCAACGCATCAGTTTGTGGGTAACGATCCGGGTATTACCCATTACCCCGTAGGCCCGTTACCCATGCCGCTTTCCGACTTCGCCTGCAAGAACGCCAAACCCAAGCTCAAGCCGTATCGTCTCGCCGACGGCGACGGGCTCTATCTCCTCGTCCAAAAAAGCGGCTCTAAGCTCTGGCAATTGCGCTATCGCTACCTGGAGAAGGAAAATATTCTTTCCTTTGGCAAGTACCCGCTAGTGTCGCTTCTCGACGCGAGGGAGAAGCGGGACGATGCCAAGAGATTGCTGGTCGCCGGCATCAACCCTTCCACCAAGCGCAAGGAGG
>NZ_JAYXIH010000074.1:0-9530 GCF_036016755.1 Aurantimonas sp. A3-2-R12
CCGCGGTTTGCTTTCGTCCACATCGCTTCCATGCCCTCGTCGAATCAAATCAACAGCATGGAATCACAAACGATTCATATCATTCAACTTCTTTGTGGACCGACACTAATACCAACCTGCGGTGATAGGGACCTATTCGATGGCGCTGAACGGGCAGGTCCGGCCAGGAGCGGCGCGCAGTTCGATGCGGCGCATCGCGCGTCGTCCCGCTCTTCGCCGCGCATCGGCGCCAAGGTGCCGGCAATGGCCGGTCGAATGGGTTCCTATCACCGGAGGTTGTTATAAGCCTGGATGGATGTAGTTTCGATTTAACTGTGTCAGATGTTGGAAAAATAGAATGGGGCGGCTTGGTTGGCCTCTACGGCTTCCAAGACCTCCATAAGATACTTCTGTTTGTCCGATTCCAGACGCTCCAAGAGTTTCCTCGGCGTGGTTGTGTTCGGATCGTTCCGGGCGCCCCAGAGGATGACTTCAAGCAGTGTCGGGATAAGTTCGATACCAGTTTCAGTGAGCTCATATCGGTATCTTCCTTTTGTTGAAGGATCGGAAACTTTTCGAATTATGTTTTTTTCTTCCAGGCTTTTCAGTCTGTCAGCTAGAATATTGGTGGATATATTTTCTTGAGCCTCCAAAAATTCTCCGTAGAAGCGCCGCCCTTTGAAAACCATGTCCCGAACGATCAAGAGTGACCATTTGTCCCCGATCGCGTCGAGGGAAAAGGCAATAGGACAGCCGGATTGTCTCTTGTTAGTCTTGCTCTTGGCCATTCTGGCATCTCGCTCGTTGTCGTTCACCTCACTGTAAGAAATCCAACTTGCATTATGCAAGGCCTGTGGTAGGCTTGTAAAATGCAAGCTGGTTCAGGGAGAACGAGTGTGCGGAACTTTGTAGTTTGGTTTGATATTCCGGTGAGAGATTTGGACCGCTCGGTCAAGTTTTACGCCGAAGTGATAGCGACTGACCTGGCTGTCGTGGAGGGTGCTCCGGGTCGGCAAGCCAATTTTCCATTTGCGCCGGGAATCGCTTCCGGCTCGCTGCGGGAAAACAAAGAACACAAGCCAGGTGCCACCGGTACGATGGTTTACCTGGACGGAGGGGATGATTTGTCCGTTCCGTTGGCGCGGGTTGAAGCCGCAGGCGGCACTGTGATCAAAGGCAAGACCGCGATTGGCCCGAACGGTTTCATGGCCATTTTCAAGGACTGTGACGGCAACACGGTCGCACTTCACAGCAGAAATTGAGCTGGGTCAGATATGGAAATTGCTATCAAGAATAACAATCGTAGATGGATGATGTACTCGGCTTTGGCGGGGCTTGCATTTTTCATGTTTGCAAACTTCACAAACTTTTTTTCCGAGCTGAATGTTATCTCAGGCATCATACAAATCGGGATCAATCTCTTCGTTTTTACCACCTGGTTGCGGGGATTTCTGTCCAGCCAAGGAAGAGAAAGATTCATTGCCTTCTTCGGGGTTGCCGCGCCACCTATTCTGGCCGCGATTACGACGTACCGCGTAATTGGCCCATACCTACTTCCTAACTGAACACGTGAAAATCTGTTCTCTGTAGGCATTGGCAAAAACGGCCGTTTTTATTCCGGCAATGGCGAAGACTGAAAGCGCTCGAAAATCAACGGGTACAACCCCCGGCAAAACTAGGCTTACATTTGGCACGTTTTTTGCCACCGTGCACGAAGCTGCAATTTGCTGCTCCCAGAAGTTGGTCTCTATGGGCTCGATTCTGCCCTTTGNAAACTAGGCTTACATTTGGCACGTTTTTTGCCACCGTGCACGAAGCTGCAATTTGCTGCTCCCAGAAGTTGGTCTCTATGGGCTCGATTCTGCCCTTTGCAGTCTCGCCGCTTGGGCGGACTCATTCGTCTCGGTCAATCCACTAGCGTGGTTGTGCCCCTACCGCGTCGGGACCGGATGCTCACCGCGATAGTCGTAGAAGCCGCGGCCGGTCTTGCGGCCGAGCCAGCCGGCCTCGACGTATTTCACCAGCAGCGGGCACGGCCGGTATTTGGAATCCGCCAGCCCGTCATAAAGCACCTGCATGATCGACAGGCAGGTGTCGAGGCCGATGAAATCGGCAAGCTGCAGCGGCCCCATCGGGTGGTTGGCGCCGAGCCGCATCGCAGTATCGATGGACTCGACCGAGCCGACGCCCTCGTAGAGCGTGTAGATCGCCTCGTTGATCATCGGCAGAAGGATGCGGTTGACGATGAAGGCCGGAAAATCCTCAGAGACGGTGATCGTCTTGTCGAGCGCGGTGACGAATTGCCTGGCGCGCTCGAAGGTCGCGTCCTCCGTCGCGATGCCGCGCACCAGCTCGACCAGCTTCATCACCGGCACCGGGTTCATGAAGTGGATGCCCATGAACCGCTCGGGCCGATCGGTCGCCGAGGCCAGCCGGGTGATCGAGATCGACGAGGTGTTGCTGGCGAGGATCGTCGCCTCGGACAGGTGCGGACAGATGTCGCGATAGATCTTGCGCTTGACCGTCTCGTCCTCGGTCGCCGCCTCGATGACGAGGTCAAGGCCGCCGAGAGCCGCGGGATCGGTCACGGTCGTGATGCGGCTCAGCGCCTCGGCCCGCTCGGCCTCGGTGATCTTTTGCGACGACAATTGCCGGTCGAGCGCGGCGCTGACACGCTCGAGGCCGGCGGCCGTGCGATCCGCCGCGATGTCGTAGAGCGTGACATCATAGCCGGCGAGCGCGGCGACATGGGCGATGCCCGCGCCCATCTGGCCCGCGCCGACGATCCCGACTTTGCTGATCCTGTCCGCCATCTCGCCTTCAACCGCCTCCCGGATTTTATTGCGCCGCAACAGTAGTGCTCACCCGCCCCGCCGTCAAAGGCGGCGCGGCGACGCTCAGAGCTTGTCTTTCAGCTCCGGCAGGATCTGGAAGAGATCGCCGACCAGGCCGTAGTCGGCGACCTGGAAGATCGGCGCTTCCTCGTCCTTGTTGATCGCCACGATTACCTTGGAATCCTTCATGCCGGCCAAGTGCTGGATCGCGCCGGAAATGCCGGCGGCGATGTAGAGGTCGGGCGCCACCACCTTGCCGGTCTGGCCGACCTGCCAGTCGTTGGGGGCGTAACCCGCATCGACTGCCGCGCGGCTGGCGCCGATTGCCGCGCCGAGCTTGTCGGCGACGGGCAGGATGAATTCGTCGAACTTTTCCTTCGAGCCAAGCGCCCGGCCGCCGGACAAAATGATCTTGGCGCTGGTCAGTTCCGGCCGGTCGCTTTCGGCGAGCCGTTCCCCGACGAAGCGCGACAGGCCCGGATCGGCGGCGGCGTCCACCGCCTCGACCGAGGCCGAACCGCCCTCACCGGCGGCCTGGAAGCCGGCGGTGCGCACGGTGATCACCTTCTTGGCGTCGCCCGACTTCACCGTCTGGATGGCGTTGCCGGCATAAATCGGCCGCTGGAAGGTGTCAGGACCGTCGACGGCGACGATGTCGGAAATCTGCATGACGTCGAGCAGCGCGGCGACGCGCGGCATGACGTTCTTGCCCGAGGTCGTCGCCGGGGCGACGATGGCGTCATAGGAAGCCGCAAGCTTGACGATGAGGTCGGCGAGCGGCTCGGCGAGGCCGTGCGCGTAGGCGTCCGCGTCGGCGTGCAGCACCTTGGCGACGCCGCCAAGCTTCGCCGCGGCCTCCGCGACGGCGCCGGAGCCGGAGCCGGCGACGAGGACATGCACGTCGCCACCCATCTGGGACGCCGCCGCCAGCGCCTTGGCGGTCTGGTCGGACAGGGCGGCATTGTCGTGTTCGGCGATGAGAAGCGTGGTCATGCTATTGTCTCCCGATCGAGGGCAGGTTCCGTCTCAGGTCCGGACGGAGCAGCGAATGCAATGGGCGGAGCCGGTCGTCTCGTCGCAAGTCGGACGGAAAACCGGTGGCCACTTTTCCTGGACTTGCTTTAGAGGACTCCGGCCTCGTTCCTCAGCTTGTCGATCAGCTCGTCGACGCTGGCCAGTTTGACGCCGGCCTCGCGCTTCTGCGGCTCGACCGTCTTCAGCACTTCCAGGCGCGGCGCGACGTCGACGCCGTAATCGTCCGGCGACTTTTCCTCGAGCGGCTTCTTCTTCGCCTTCATGATGTTCGGCAGCGAGGCATAGCGTGGCTCGTTGAGGCGCAGATCCGTGGTCACCACCGCCGGCATCTTGATGTCCACGGTCTGCAGGCCGCCATCGACCTCGCGCGTCACCGTGGCCCGGCCGTCGGCGAATTCCACCTTGTTGGCGAAGGTGCCCTGGCTCCAGCCGAGTAGCGCGGCGAGCATCTGGCCGGTCTGATTGCAATCGTCGTCGATCGCCTGCTTGCCCACGATGACGAGGTCGGGCTTTTCCGCGTCGACCACGCCTTTTAGGATCTTGGCGACGGCGAGCGGCTCGGTCGGCTGGTCGGTCTTGACCAGGATGCCCCGGTCGGCGCCCATCGCCAGCGCGGTGCGGATGGTTTCCTGCGCCTGCTGCGGGCCGACGGAGACGGCGATGATCTCGCTCGCCGTGCCGGCTTCCTTGAGGCGGATCGCCTCTTCCACCGCGATCTCGTCGAACGGGTTCATGCTCATCTTGACGTTGGCGAGATCGACGCCTGATCCGTCCGGCTTGACCCGGATCTTCACGTTGTAATCCACCACCCGCTTGACGGCGACGAGAACTTTCATCGGCGAAGACTCCCCTTGGTCGACCCGGAGCGATCCGGACGCTTGTTCCGTTGAACCTCAGCCTGACCCGCCGCTCGCGAGCGCCCAATGAATTGGGAGGAGATCAGCCGATTGTCGCAATGCGATAAATGACGGTTACGTAAGTGTCAAAAACCCTTGCGTCTCAGGCCGCTTAGTGACGCCCCGGCCGCCATCTTTCAAGCCCCGCGCTCGTCTTTCCGCTTGAGTTCCACCGCGCGCGGCGTCTCGATCCGGCTGTCGAACAGCGGAACGCCCTTCTGGCGCAGCACCAGCGTCAGCGCCGCCCCGGCGAAAATGCCGCCGGCATGGGCCGCATAGGAGACGTCCTCGCCGCCCGCGATGAACAGCGCGAACTGCCAGCCGATCCAGATCGCCAAAAGCAGCCAGGCCGGCAGATACAGCGGGATACGGCCGAAGGCGAGCACCCACACCCAGACCCGCGGATGCAGCATCAGATAGGCCGCGGCGACCCCCGACACGGCGCCCGACGCCCCCACCAATGTCGCCTCGGAATCCGGCATGACCATCGCGTGCAGCCACGCGCCGGCCGCCGCGCAGGCGAGATAGAACAGGAGGAAGCGCAGATGCCCGAAGGCGTCCTCGACATTGTCGCCGAACACCCAGAGAAACAGCATGTTGCCGAGAAGATGCCAGAAATTCAGATGCAGGAAGGCGTAGGTGACGAAATTCAGCGCTTCCGGCACCGCCACATAGTGCGGCGGCAGATCGGCGTAGCCGTTCACCACGGCCGGGATGAAGCCGTAGGTGATCTCGTAGGCGGAGAGCAAGGCGCCGGTCTCGCCGGTCGCCGTGAACACCAGATAGATGACGACGTTCACGACGATCAGGCCGACCGTCACATATTGGAAGCGGATGCGCCGCAGCCGGTTGGCGTCGTAGATGGGCACGAACACGATCGCGGCGTTCCTTTTCTGGGAGCCTTGCCTCTTCTGCGAGCCTTGTGGCCCGCCCCTTACCGGCTCTGGCCGGGCACCCACAGAACGTCGCCCTTGCCGTCGTCATTGGCAATACGGGCGGCGACGAAAAGATGGTCCGACAGGCGGTTGATGTATTGCAGCGCCGCCGCCGAGACGATCTCCCCCTCCTTGCGGGCCAGTTCCACCATCAGCCGCTCGGCCCGGCGCGCGACGGTGCGCGCGTGATGCAGATGCGTGGCGGCGGGCGAGCCGGCCGGCAGCACGAAGGAGCGTAGCGGCTCCAGCCGCGCGTTCATGGCGTCGATCTCGCGCTCCAGCCGCTCCACCTGCGACGGCACGATCGCCAGCCGCTCATAGGGCAGCGGGTCGCCCGTCTCGGGGGTCGCGAGATCGGCGCCGAGATCGAACAGCTCGTTCTGGATGCGGGCGAGCATGGCGTCGAGCGCAGCATCGGCGGAGAGCCGCACGATGCCGACAATGGCGTTCAACTCGTCGACCGTGCCGTAGCTCGCGACTCGGATGTCGAATTTCGGCCGCCGCTCGCCGGTGCCGAGCCCGGTGTCACCGGCATCGCCGGTCCGGGTGTAGATCTTGTTCAGCTTGACCATGATGTCTCCGATTTCGGGCATCATAGGTCATGTCGCGGCGGGCGACAGGGGCCTGCGGGGAAAAGAACGCACCGGCGCTCTCACGGCCTTCGCGCCGGTCCTGCGACCTACGCCTCGAAGCGGCCCGTATCGTCACGATCCCGCTCGTATCGTCTCGTGAGCGGAAACGGCGGCAACCAGGATTCGCGGCGGATGGTCCAGAGTTCGTAGGTTGGCATCAATTGGTCGGGGGCATCCAGCGATCCCAGATTCACCTCGATCTCGTCGCCGCTGCGGCCGAAAACCGACGAGCCGCAGCGCGGACAGAAAAATCGCCCGGCATATTCGCGTGTTTCGCCCGCGATCGTCACCGCATCCCGAGGGAATATCGCGGAGGCGTGAAACAGCGCCCCGTGATGCTTGCGGCAGTCGAGACAGTGGCACAGGCCGACCCGGTACGGGCGTCCCGACGCCACGATCCGGACGTCGCCGCACAGGCAACCGCCGGTGAATCGGTCCATGCTGCGTCTCCTCTATAAATCCAGCGGTCCTGCCGACCAACCGGGTTCGGCGCGCCGACGATGCCCCGCGCCCCCGCAAATCCGACTCGGCCACCGGTGCCGAGCCCGGTCTCGCCGGTTTTGGTGCAGATCGTGTTCGGCTTGACCGTGATGTCTCCGGGTTGGCAGGAGAATAGGGGAGGATGGGGGTGGGGGACAGGTGTAAAAGGGGGGATGACGCGGCGGCTGGCGGCCAACGCGACAGACCCGGGTAGGAGGTCTCATGCCATGTGGCTGCCGTCGAAGTCATTTCGACGCTTCGACAAAGCGAAAGCCTCGACTTTTGCGCTTCTTATCGATGTGCATTTGAGAACCGCCTTGAATTATCTTTCAAACACGAAATAATTCTAAGAATTGCGATCATCTGGGGGATTTCGGTGCGACCATCAAAAAATGTCTGGCCCGACACAGCGGGAAGCAGGGGGGTTCTTTTCTTCGCACAGCTGATGAGGGAGATGCTTACTGCTACTACCTTTGAAAGCTTCCGGGTCTATTCTCTCGACACCACGGCACGACTGAAGGAAGCGTTGCAGCTTTGCGATGACATACGGCGGCAAAGGGTTCCGCAGGCCGCGCTGGAGCCAATTGTCGAGGAGTTGGTCTGGTCGTTCGGAAAAGATTCTGCGGCGAAAGAACTGGCAGAGCCGGAGATCGAATCCTTAATGCGCATTATGAAGGAAAAAAGATTTTCTATTGAGTCAATCGCTTCTCATATTCAACTGATATTAAAACTTACCTCAAGATTTTACAAAGAGAAAATTGAAGAAATCATCTTGATCAAGTTCGATAACCCCAAGAACCGAATAGAAACACGAAAATTATCTGGATTCTATTGTAGTTACCTTATCAATCTTGGATACTCCCGGCATCATATACTTAGTGTTGTCAATGATTTCTTTTTCTCGAAGGATATACAGAGAATTGGCCGCAGCACTTTGTCCCGGTTTTTTCGTGAGTTCGATGGCAAGGAGAAGCGCTTTATTATCCTCGCTGCGGTGACGCGCGACCTCGGCGCGTACCTGCAGCGGCTCGGGTACGTGATCCGTCTGATCGAGGATTTGAAGGATGAGGAGATCAATACCCTCCAGCAAAATTCCAGTCACGAGAATCTACCCACCGTCCTCGAGATCCAGTTGTCCCACCTGGATCCGCATGGAGCCATGGACGCCTGCTATCAGATGCTCAGCGCCCAACGGGCGATCGCCTACCTCGATCCCTACGGTATGGAAGTCGAGTGGGGCAGCACCATGCAGGTTACCCGTCTGCGGGCTCTAGACGGGGTAGCTATCACGAAGGGCGATTTCCTCTCAGCACGGAAGCGAACGGCGCGCGGAAGGTTACGGGTCCGCACCAAGACGATCAGCAACTATGCACGGAGCATCAGAGAGAATTTCGATGCACCTTCCACCGAGCGACTGCTTAGTTCCATCAGGACCGCCGCACTGGCCCGGTCATCGGGTAGTCCGGAAAATCAACTTATATCGCATTGGTCAGCCGTAGAGGTTCTACTGAGCGAACCCAAGGACGAAGCTCGGATCGTTCATTACGCATCCATAATTGTGCCCTGCATCGTTTCTCGACATAGCCAGCGACAGGTCAATGCAGTCTATGAAGAACTTCTCATCGGCCATCGGACAAAATTCAACCGTCTACTGCGGAGCATGCCGGGTTACAAGGAGACCTCACCCTACCGAGCGTTCTCACAGCTTATGTTCCTACCGGAGTACGCCGACCGTCGAGAGACCCTAATCGCAATCTTGAGATACAACCCGCTAGCACTCCACAGAGTATGGAAGCTTCATAACGATTATAGGGATATGAAGTCGGCTAATCGGACGATTAGTGATCACGAAAACCGGGTGCGCTGGCAGATACATCGGGTCTATAGAGCTCGAAATCAGCTTGTTCACGCGGGGCGGACGCCTAGCTACCTTGAATCAGTGATACTGAATCTAGCCGAATACTATCAATCCTCGATTGCAACGATTGTTAAGCGAGCGAAGCGGGAGGATGGAAATTCCGATATTGATCAAATCGTCGCCGAAATTGGCATAAAATACGATATATCTCGAATCTCACTAAACAATCGTACAAACAGTTCTTTAAATGCTGACCAAGTAGAAATGATAATGGATTGGCTTTAGTTAAAAATCGACAGTTTTTCCCTGTCGGAACGCCTACAATATTCGAACTAATATTGCTGGGCGAAGAAAATCTGAAACTTTATTGCCATCCAAGATAACTTAACGTCGTCTTCGGCCAACATGCAAACGTCTGCTGCGCTATGCGCCACGCTCAAAGTCGCCCGTCTGCTTCCAGCCCACCCCCAAAAAAATTTCTCCCCACCCTTTTGACCTCCTCCATAATCCCCTCACCGCCGGCCCACGGAACGGGCGCGAATGATCACCGGGATCGTTCGGGGGCCGGCGGGCGGTGTCCGCGACGGGGTTTCTTCCGGAGAAGGCCCGGCCCGGACGGCCCTTTGCTCCCGCCGGCCAGAGGGACCCAATTCCAAGCGGCACGAGCCGCCAATCCATCGCCGGCAAGCGCGCCCTCTCGCCCCTTGTGGGAGAGAGGGGGCGCCAAGCCTCGACACCTCGGCATCCTCGGTCTCGGCGATTGGCGAAGCCGTCTAATACCAACGGGCGCTGATCAAGACCCATGCGCCCACTCTCGCATTCCGATGGACGTGATTTTCCAGGGCTGATCGACGAGCTTGTTCCAAGCTGCGCAGCAGTGG
>NZ_JAYXIH010000075.1:0-9457 GCF_036016755.1 Aurantimonas sp. A3-2-R12
GCTCGGCGTTTGCGCGGCGTGATCGGCAGTGTCTTTCGGCTGGCGATTGTTACTCTCCGCGCCGATACCGACCCCACCCTGGCCCTTCAAGGCGCTCTCCAGCCGCCGAAAACCATCGGCCGCGCCGCGATTACTGATGAAAGAAAATTCGGCCGGCTCCTTGTGACGATGGATGAGTACGACGGCTGGCCGACCCTCAAAGCCGCTCTCCAGTTCCTCGCCCTCACCTGTGTTCGTCCCGGCGAGGTACGGGGCGCCGCCCGCGACGAGTTCGACCGAAAGAAGGCTGTCTGGCACATCCCGGCCGAGCGCATGAAGATGCGTGCTCCGCACGATGTGCCACTATCCAAGCAGGCGCTCCACGTCTTGGGAGAGGTCTGGCCGCTTTCCGAGAACGGCGACCTGGTCTTCCCTTCGATCCGTTCGAACAAGCGTCCGCTTTCGGAGAACGCCATGAATGCCGCGCTGAGGCGTATGGGTTACGGCAAGGACGAAGTGACCGCTCATGGCTTCCGGGTGACCGCCAGCACCATACTCAACGCCCGCAACTATGATCCTGACGTAATTGAGGCGGTGCTGGCGCACCAGGACAAGAGCGCGATCCGGCGGACCTACAACCGCGCCACCTATTGGGAGCAGCGGGTGACGCTTATGCAGGAGTGGGGAAATTTGCTAGACGGGCTAAAGGCGGGCCGTTAGTCTGGAGTTCCCCCGGTTTCGTGGACACGATCTGACTATTATTTGAGAGTGTCCGAATGCCGAGAACGAGAGCCCTTTATCCGACCGAGTTTCGGGATCAGATGGTAGCGCTGGAGCGTTGCCGCTTGAAGGGCGATGCGCAAAAGGCGGCGTCATTCCTGGACGTTCTGCGGATCTTCGGGCTCGGTTATTCCTGGGGCGGGCACAAAAGCCTCGCCGTTCCGGTCGATTTGAGCGACCGGACCATCGCCAAGGGTCCCGGCGGCGGTGCGCTCATTCGACTTCAGGTGGGGCTGGAGGACGTCGCCGATCTCAAGGCCGACCTGGAAGTCGGATTTGCGGCCGCCAATACGCTGTGAAGCGGGATTCGCCGAAGAACTTGGGGCTGCACGAATGGCCGCCTGAGCTGGACCGCGCCGCACCTCCGCGGACCGCAAGTGTCGCCCATCNCAATACGCTGTGAAGCGGGATTCGCCGAAGAACTTGGGGCTGCACGAATGGCCGCCTGAGCTGGACCGCGCCGCACCTCCGCGGACCGCAAGTGTCGCCCATCTCTTAGGTGCGGTCCGCAACCCATGTCTCTGGGTCGGACAATTGTGATGATGGTGATCCCGGCAGGATTGAAATGATCTGGCTGAAAAGCCTATGCAGCCTGGCCTTCACGGAAAGGTGCGGGGGAAATTGGCCCCACTGTTCCAATTGGGTATTCTGCCGCGAGCCCCGCACCTTCGGAGAATCCATGATCCGGACCGCCCTTGCCCTCGCCTTACTCACTACCCCTGCCCTAGCCCATAACATTCCGGTCTGTTCCGGCGGTGATCGCGCTGCCCGGAAGGTCACCTGCATCGTCGACGGGGACACCGGCTGGGAAAATGGGATAAAATGGCGCGCCTTGGACGTTGATACCCCGGAAATCAGCAGCCCGGAATGTCCGGAGGAGAAGGGCCTAGGCTTGAAGGCGCGAGATCGACTGCGCCAGTTGATGGCCGGCGGCTACACGATCGAATGGACTGGCGGGAAAGGTAAATACGGCCGCCAACTCGCAAGGGTTCGCCTTGCCGATGGTCGCGACGCCGGGCAAGTGCTGATCGATGAAGGGTTGTCGCAGCCATGGCCGAACAAAGGCAACAAATGGTGCGAGCGATGAGCGAAAAGACCTATTACGTCGTCCAGCCATTTGAGAAGAAAGGGCGGAGACTGACGGCCGCGCCAGCTACGCAATGTCGATCCGACGACGAGGCGATCGCGCGGGCCGAACGGGACGCGAAGCGATATGTCGGCGTGGTGGCGTTCCGCCAGGTCGCCGACGATGAGACCGGTGAGACGGCGGATGAACCCGTCTTCCTGGCGCGCCATGGCGAGCTGCCATCCGAGATGAGTGACGAATGATCGAGCCGATCCGAAAAACCTCCCCGATTGTCATCGAGACTCTCGGCGATCTGATCAATTCCGGCATGCGCCTGTCGGTCTATTGCGGCCAGGCGCTCGGTCCCCATCCGTGTGGACGTAGACTCGACGTCGAGACGGTCGAGATCGCCAGACTGTTCGGCCGCGACGCGGTCTATGTCGGGCGGGAATTTCCTCTGAAATGTGCCCGCTGCGGCAGCCGCAAGCTGGAATACCGGGTCGGCGCCGATCCGACGATCGTCCCGATGGCGGGCGACCCCTTCAACCGGCCATGATTCGCCGTCTGCTCGCGCGCTTCCTTCGCCGACCGGCCGAGATCCGCCGCGAGGCGGCTGTTCTCGTTACGATGTATGGGGCCCAGGGGGCATGGATCGAGGCGCGCGACCGGCGCAGGGCCGCCGCGCAGACCGAGCGGTGGGAAGCCAATAGTGAGCGCCGGCAGCGCCACTGGACCGCCGTCATGCGCGAGATCGAGCGCCAGACTGGCTACCGGCACCAGCCGGACACGGCGACGCGGATGGCGGGCGGCTAACTTGCCCGAGCTCCGAGATCATCGGTGGGGCCCGAGATCAACCGCGGTTCATTCGAACAAACGGCCGCCTCGCCGAAGCCCGTCGCTCACCGACAGGGACCGGCGTGCATATCCGGCTTTTACGCAGGTTCGCGACCAGGAAACGCGTTCGTCCGAGCCGCTCGCTCCCGAACGGCCGCCTACTCCGTCATCCGCCTTCGCTGGGCAACGCCCGACCGATTGCCGCTTGCAGAACTTCAGGAGAGACTGGCTTGGAAAGGATCTCCGCGGCAGGGGCGGCTTGCCGAATCCGGGTCAGGTTGGCCTCATCGGTATAGGCGGTAATGAATATAACCGGCACTTGCCGGCGCTGAAATATACGCCGCACCGTCTCAACCCCGTCCGGGCCTCCACCCAGATTGACGTCCATCAGAATCAGGTCGGGAGCAAAATCAATTGCAGATTTCACGGCGCTTTCGCAGTCGCCCGCGATGTCGCAAACATTAAACTCGAGGTCCTGGAGCAGGGCCTCCAAATGCCATGCCACAAAATATTCGTCGTCGACGATCAGGACACGGGGCTCGTGATGAGGAGGAGCCTCCCCTTCGCTCATGGCGATTGGGCGAAACGACCCGCTATCAGGGCGATCGGAAGCGCAAATGATCTGCTTGTTCAAGCGCATGGCTGGCTGCTTTCCTCGGACGCGCTCAGCGGGATTACAAGGTCGACTTCCACTCCGTCGGGTCCGTAGTTGACGGCGACCTGCCCCTTCAACTCATGTCGGACGCTGGCGTTGATCATGGCGCTTCCAAATCCGCGCCGGCTGGGGGGCGACACCGGGCCGACGCCAATCTCGCACCATCGGATGCGCGTTTCACCGTTTGCCCCGGTCGTCCATTGTATCGAGAGTCTGCCCTTCGGGACGGAAAGGGCCCCATATTTCGCGGCGTTTGTCAGCAATTCGTGCATCACCATGCTCACGCTCAACGCCGCCTTCGGCTGCAACCACACGAGAGGGCCCCCGATGTCTAGCTGGCTATCCAACATCAGGTAGGGCGACAGAACCTTTTCGACGAGATCACTTAGGGATGTCGCTTTCCAGTTTCGCTCCGTCAGCAGCGAGTGAGCGCCGCTTAGCGCATGAAGTCGTGCGAGGAAGTTTTGACTGAACGTGTCGATCGTGTCGCTATTTCGAGCGGTTTGGGAGGCGATGGCGGTCACGACCGCCAGCATGTTCTTCACGCGGTGATCGACTTCGGCGAGCAGAAGTTTTTGGTGGGCCTGCGCCCGTTTGCGCTCATCGATCTCGATTTCAAGGGATGTCGCATGTTCTCGCAGCGCCTCTTCAGCATGCCGACGCTCGAACACCCGCCCGACCTGCTGGCCGATCGCTCGCAATGTCAGTAACAGGTCAAAATCGGGTTCGACCGCCGCTTCACTAAAGAACTCGATGACCGCGATAACCCGATCCTCCGACATGATCGGAAAGCCAAGGGCCGATTTTACCTCGATCCTCTTGGGCCATTTGGCTCGCGGGAAATTCGGGTCGGTGGCCACATCCGCGATCCATTCCGGCTCGCGGCCGCTCCAGACACGGCCGGGGAGCCCTTCGCCTGGCGCGAAACTGGTGACGGCCGTGGCGGAGCGGAATTCTGCGAATTCGTCTGGCCGGCTGCTGAACCATATTCGCGAGGGAAGAAGCCGGACCGGCGCCGTTTCCGACGCCAGATACACATGACCGAGGGGCCACCCCGTCAGCTTATGGACCGAGGCGAGACAAACCTGCAGGGCGTCATCAAGCGAGATCGTTTCCGCGGCAATCGAAATCGTGCGATACAGCGCTTCCATTTTGAGTGCGTGCTCTTCGCGCTGCCGTTCCGCGCTTCTTCGCTCGCTGATGTCACGAAGAAAGCCGACAAAAATCAGTCCATCCTCCTCCGCCATGGGCGAAATGGATAATTCCACCGGAAATTCCTCGCCGGTGCGGCGCAGAGCCCAGATTTCGATGCGACGGCGAAGCACCTTCGCCTCGCCGGTCTCAAGGAAGCGACGCAGGCCCTCCGTGTGAGCTTCACGGAAGCGAAGCGGAATGATCAGGTCGCTCATGTTGCGGCCGAGCGTTTCGTCACGCGACCAGCCGAAGATTGCTGTGGCATTCTCATTCCAGTCGACGACAGCGCCACTGCGATCCATGACGATGACGGCGTCGAGGGCAGTATCCAGAACGAGACGCCACGCACTATCGGGGTCCGGCGATGGACCAGACAATGAGGAAATCGGTGGCGTCATCAAAATTGCATCAATCCATTACCCGACCGAAACCGCTATTAACCCCGCACCGCGACGGTGAAAGTGTGGTCTGCGACCACAGCGTTAGAACCGCGTTCATAACGCCCCGATGTCTTTTAATAGCTGGTGATGCATTGACAAGGGACGGGGACAAATCTCGTTCCTGAGTCTTCCACTTCATGGTCCATCCGCAGAACTCATCTCCTCTGCCCGTTCGACGAGCGCCCGCATACCGGGGCGACTTCACGCCGGACTATCTGCACCTTTCCGATCGATCGGGCGTTGGTCAGGTAAACCGGAATTCAGCGTAGCGCTGCGCGAAAGGCGAGCGGCGGCTTCCAGCCGGTAGGCATCTCGAAGTGGACCGGCCGCTCCCGGCCATCCCTCGCACTAAACCTCATCCTTCCGCTCGCCCTTTGCCACCACCCGCAGAGCTCGTCCGGTAGCGGCCGCTGCAGCGCCGCGGCTTCCGCCCAATCCGCCCGCATCCAGAATTCGATCTCGTCGGGCTCGGTGAGGATCACCGGCATCGCCTTCGGATGCACCGCGGCGACCTCGGCGTTCGGATCGCAGGGACGCCGCCGAGATTCAGGCCGAGGGTGAGGTGCGTCCCCAACGTTGTGGTCGGCAACGGAGATCGTTGTGGCGACGCGATTGATCATGTTAGCATGGTTCGGATCGCCACCGACGCGCTGGCAATCGGCGGCATCTTTACCGTTGTATGGATCACTAGGGGGCGCGCGCCCCGACGACTGTTCCGGGCGTGCACACGACGCAAGTCTATACAGGGAACTGAACCGGCACATTGCTCCTCGGCCGGCCTTTTCTCTGCCGAAGGTTTTGTTGCTTTCTGAAACTTAGGGGGGTTTCATGAACACGGGTATGGAGGCATCGCGTGAGCTGGCGGCGGAAGATGAGGAGCAGCGGCTTCAAGTCCTCCGGCGTTATGACATTCTCGACACGCCTCCGGATGGCGCCTTCGATCGTGTAACCAGCCTCGCAGCGCGTCTTTTCAACGTGCCGATCGCGATCGTAAGCCTCGTCGATCGGGACAGAATCTGGTTTAAGTCAAAATGCGGCGTCGAAGTGCAGGAGATCGGGCGTGAGCCGGGCCTCTGCGCCTCCGCGATTCTCCAGGACGGTCCATGGCTGCTGACGGACGCCAGCGTCGACCCCCGCGCCATGGCCAACCCGCTGGTCGCCGGAGAACTGGGACTGCGGTTCTACCTCGGCGCTCCACTGCGGACCTGGGACGGGCACAATCTCGGGACGCTCTGCGTAATTGACCAGAAGCCGCGCGAAGTCTCGCCGGCGGCAATCGAGCATCTGAACGACCTCGCGACCCTCGTGATGGACCAGATGGAGCTACGGCTAACGGCGCGCACCGCCGTCGCGCAACGAGAAATGCTACTCCATGAGTTGCATCACCGCGTCAAGAACAACCTGCAGATTCTGCTTTCGGTCGTGTCTTCGAGCGAGCGTCGGGCTCGGAGCGCGGAAACGGTTGAATTTGTGCAATCATTGCGCGGCCGGTTGGTCGCGATAAGCAGCGCCCACGACGCCATGCGCGCCGCCGATTCGCTTGGCAAAGGCCGCACGGGCGAGCTTCTTGAGCAGATTAGTCATACGATCCAGGCGGCGCTCGGCGGTGATGGGGAACTGGTTACCGAGATCGAGGACCACGAGATCACAAACGAGGTGTTGCTGCCGCTCGCTCTCATGCTGAACGAACTGCTGACTAACGCTTACAAGCATGGTCTGCACGATGGCGGCGGCAGGATTCATGTGCGGTTCCACGGGACGGGAACGACCTACGAAATGACCGTTCGTGACAATGGCCCCGGCATTGGCGATTCCAGCGCAAGTGCGAATTCTTCTGGGCTCGTTTTTGTCAAAGGTCTGGCACGACAGATCGGTGGCGAATTCGACGCTCGCAACGAAAACGGCGCCGTCTTCTCGGTGACGTTCCGGGCGTGACCTTACTTGGAAAGCATGCCGCGGCGGGGCGCGACGACCCCGCAAAGATTCTCATTGTCGAAGACGAGTTCCTGATCGCGATGGAATGCGAATGGATACTCACTGAGGCAGGACACGACGTGGTTGCTGTCGCGGCTGACGAGCAGCAGGCCGTGTCGTTCGCTGAGCGCACCCGGCCGGACCTCGTCCTGATGGACATTCGGCTCGCGCGCGGGGGTGACGGCATCACCGCAGCAAAGGCTATCCGGTCCCGGTACGGGATCGGGATTCTTTTCGTGTCCGCGCACGGCGAGCGCGAGACCCGCGAGCGGGGGGAATCAGCGGATCCGGTCGGATGGCTGGTCAAGCCTTACACAGCCGGCACGCTTCTCGAAGCGATCGACAAGGCGATTGTTCGGCTCGACGTCCCCGATTCCTGACGGGGAGCCGCCACCCGGTGAGGCGCGGCGGTTGTTCACGCGTGGAAATACCAGGCGCCGAGTAGATTGCCGGTGTCACGCATCGCCCGCGTGAACTCGCGGATCGCCGCCTGGCCTTTGGTGATCGAATAGAGGTTGCACATGTCGGCGATTATAGGGTTCCGGGTTGCCAAGAGCGACCTTTTCGCTCCGTTCACGTTCAACATCCATCAGGGCAGCCGGCGCGATAGATCCATGCTGGGCCCTCGGAGCCCCTTGCTGACCCGATCGATCCCGTCGAGGGCTCAGTGAGTGACCAGAATGGATGATCCATTCAGGAACTCTTGATGCCCTCCCCGCGTTTTCATCGCCAGTTAATAACGGAAGGAATCATGACCATGAAACAGATGTCTCTTCTTCTGGCCAGCGCTGCGCTCGTCGCCCTCCCCGTTAGTGCGGCGTCCGCCGATTGTCGCGAGGAAATCGCGTTGCTGACTGGCTCCCACATGACGGCATCGATCTCGGACTCGGCAGGCAGCAAAACGGGATCAACCGACTCGGTGACGACCGGCTCAGTGAATACCGCGGCACCGAACCCAGCCGAAGGCAAGACCACCAACTTCGAAACCGGCGCCGGGGTCGAAACCGGCGAAGCCGAGATCAGCAAGGACGGGAGCCTTGCACCGCTTCAAAGCGAGGCCGATGCGTCGACCGCCGCTCAGACCGGCGGTGGGGAGAGCGCGAAGCTCACAACATCCGCCGATGCCAGCCAGCCCGGATCCAGCGACGCGGACGCCTCCGGGAAGGTCGCCAAGGACGGCTCCGCCATGCCGATGGAGACTGACAGCGACACGGCGATGTCCGGCCAGGACAGCCAGGCCCAGCAGGACGGCAACCAGACCGCGGCGAGCGCCGCAGCTGGAAACGGTGATACCTCGGCCAACTCGCAGATGAGATCCGACGCGTCGCAGGATGATAGCCCGCTGGCACGGGCCGAATTGGCCTTGGCCGAGGGCGACGAGGATGCTTGTATGGCGGCCATCGAGGAAGCCAAATCGGCTAAGTCTCAATAGCCTGCCGATTCCTTAAACGGAAAAGGGCGCGGGCAGTGCGACGATATCCGCCCCATCTCTGGCTCTCGCTCTTCAACACAAGTCGGCCATTAGAACCACCGCGACGGAAACTCTGAATCGCAAACCCAAGCGAGATTAGTAAGTCCTGCGCCAGGCACCCACCACTCGCGACTTAGACAACCGGGGTGGAGTTTCAGCTAAAAATCTACCGGCCTGAAGTTCGGTCTCCGAAACGCGAAAAGCCCGCCGCACCACACAGGTGCGACGGGCTCTGACAGGGCGGCAAGGATAGGGCGATCAGCTTAGATCGGTACACGCCCGCTGCTCTGTTTGTTGGAGGTGAGCCACGGCATCACGGTTTCGGGCTCATCCCAAACACCTGCTCGCTTTGCAAATTTTACGAAGGCATCGCGCACCACCGCGACCGGCTTTGTGCCAGCCTGAACATCGAAGCACGCGCGCAGGACCGTTTCGGCGAGCATATCGTGCCTGGTGTCGGTCCAATCGATCAAGAAGTCGATCGCGTCGCGCACTGAGACAATTTCTTCCACATGCCGTTTGTGGCGTCTGACAAAGATCGGTGCACCGAAATCATCCGAAGCCATTGTGTCCTCCTGAAAAGCGAATGGCATCCATGTCCTGATCGTCAGCTGGCGTCCTGCCAGCAGGACAGTGGAAGATTTGGTTCCATCATTTCGCCTGTTCAAGAGGAGAATGGCGGCAGTAGACCGCCGTCATGTGCGACATCGAGCGCCAGACCGGCTACCGGCATCAGCCGGACCCAAGCCGCGACACGATGCGGCTGCAGAGCGGCGCCGTGCCGAAGGCGCTGGTGGGACTGTTCGGCTCGGACCGCTTCAGCCTCGCGGCGTCCGCCTACGGCAGCACCTTCCTCGACGAGTTCAGCGTCGACAACGCCAACGGCATTGTCGAACAACCCCGGCTCCCGCGGTTCAAGGGCTACACCAACTACGACGATTATGTCGGCGTCGGAACCTAGCATTACAGTTGCTCTTTGGATTTGAGATGCGCTTGTCGAGCTGCGGCTTGGTGGGCGCGTCGCCAAGTTGACCAAGCAATGACGTGGGCTGGTCGGATTTGGC
>NZ_JAYXIH010000076.1:0-9027 GCF_036016755.1 Aurantimonas sp. A3-2-R12
ACGCGGCCGGCGAGACCGCCACTTTGGTCAAGCTCATCCGCGTCACCATGCTGGCGCCGGTGGTGCTGGTGTTCACGCTGGTGTTCCGCGCCACCCACAAGAGCGAGGCCGAGGCCGGCAAGCGGCCGCCGCTGATCCCCGGCTTCGTGCTCGGCTTTCTGGCGCTGGCCGCGCTCAACTCCTTCGGCCTGATCCCGAAGCAAGCCGCCGACATTACCGCCGACGTCTCCGGCTGGGCGCTCCTGTTCGGCATCGCCGCCGTCGGCATGAAGACCGCGCTGAAGAGCATCCTTTCCGTCGGTCGCCAGGCCGTCCTCCTGGTCGTCGCCGAAACCGTCTTCCTCGCCGCCTTCATCCTCATCGGCATCGCGTATCTGAACTGATGGCAATGGGCTCAGGCCCAGAACTGCCGTGGCAAATCGCACTCGCGAGGACAGCGAACCATGAAGCCACTCGACGACATCATCATTGCCGCCAAGACCTCGCCAAAACACATTGTACTGCCGGAAGGCGAGGACGCCCGCATCATCGAGGGTGCGGCGCGCGCGGTGCGCGAGGGCATCGCCCGGATCACACTCCTCGGCGACCCAGGGGCAATCGCCGCGAAGCTGGACGCTACCGGCTTGGATCCGGCAAGCGTCGCCATCCTGGACCCGGCACGGGCGCCGCAGACTGCCGACTACGCCGCCGCCTATCACAAACTGCGCCGTCACAAGGGTGTCGACGAGGCCGCGGCGAAGGCGGCCATGACCACGCCACTCGGCTTTGCCGCGATGATGGTCCGACAGGGCGACGCCGACGGGACGGTCGGTGGCGCCATCGCCACTACCGCTGACACGGTCCGCACGGCGCTGCAGATCATCGGCCGGGCGCCGCAGGCCAAGATCGTGTCGAGTTTCTTCCTGATGATGCTCTGCGAGCACCACCATACGACCAAGGGAGGCTTCGTCTTCGCCGATTGCGGGATGATCGTCGAACCGAGTGTCGAGGAACTGGCCGAGATCGCCATCGCCTCGGCCGATTCCTACGCCGAGTTAATCCGCGAGGAGCCGCGCGTTGCCATGCTGTCGTTCTCGACCGGTGGCAGCGCCAAGCATGAACGGGTCAGCCGGGTGGTCGCCGCCGCCGATCTCGTCAAAACGACCCGCGCCGACATCAAGGTGCATGGTGATCTGCAGTTCGACGCCGCCTTTGTGCCGGCTGTCAGCGCCGCCAAATCGGCCGGTTCCCCGTTGGAGGGTCTGGCCAACGTCATGGTCTTCCCCAATCTCGACGCCGCCAATATCGGCTACAAGATCGCCCAGCGGATCGGTGGCGCCAAGGCGATCGGACCGATCCTGCAAGGCTTGGCCAAACCCGCAAACGACCTTTCCCGCGGCTGCAGCGCCGACGACGTCTTCCATATCATCGCAGTCACCTGCGTGCAGGCGATCGCAGCGACAGCAGGGGCCGGGCCAGCGGAGCGTTGAAAGCGGAACGGCTCGCCAAGCTCCTGTTTGAGGACTACCGCGACGAAGGTGAGTGACGCCTGCGGCTCAGGGGCCTGGAGCGCCTTGTGACCGCCGGTCGGCTCCTCTTAGCCAAGCGCCGTTACCGCTTCATGCCGCAGCCCGATGATCCCAAGCGCATGCGCGATCTCACGCATCTGCAATAGCTTCACAAGCGCCTTCCGGTCGTCATCTTCATCACGACATCTCTAATACCAACCTGCGGTGATAGGGACCTATTCGATGGCGCTGAACGGGGGCTTGTCCGGCCAGGAGCGGCGCGCAGTTCGATGCGGCGCATCGGGCAAGCGGTGCGACGCCGTCCGGCAGGCCCGTCCAGCCCACCGAAGGCCGGGCGCTCGCCGCGCCTGGATTCGCCGCGGGCCTCGCCCGATGCGCCGCATCGCGCGTCGTCCCGCTCCTCGCCACGCATCGGCGCCAAGGTGCGGGAAATGGCCGGTCGAATGGGTTCCTATCGCCGCAGGTTGGTATAAGTGGCATGTCGTCGGCCAATTCATCGAGATTCATCGGCGTACTGGTACCAACCGTACATCAGCCGCTGGCCCAATCGCCGGAAGGGCGTCAGGATGCCGTAACTCGGCAATGGCGAGGTGAAGATCGGCAGGTCGAGGCCGGCACCTTTTCCGGCCAGCATCTGCGCCATGCGCCGACCGGCCTGGGCGGAATACATCACGCCGTTGCCGCCATAGCCCATGGCGTAAAAAATTGCCTGCGCCGGGTCCGGCTGGAAAATCCGCGGCATCATGTCGTGGCTGACATCGACCCAGCCCCACCAGGAATAGTCCAGATCGATGCCTTCCAGCGCCGGGAACTTGCGGGTGAGCCCCTTTTGCAGAAGCGCCAGATGCTTCGGGTTTTCGGCATCGGCGCCGGTGATCGCACTGCGGCTGCCGATCTGCATCCGGCCGTCGGGCAGGAACCGATAGTATTGGCGAAGCGTGCGCGTGTCGGTCAACGGTGAACCGGTCTGAGCGCCGCACGCCACCTTCTCCTCCTCCGTCAGCGGTCGCGTAACGATGGAATTCGACAGGATCGGCATCAACCTGCTTCTGGTGCGGTGGCTGAGCCCCGGCGGCGTGTAGCCGGCGGTCGCCAGCGCCACGGCGCGGGCGCGCACGGTGCCCCCAGGGGTCGTCAGATGATGGACCCCTCCCTTGATTTCCCAACCCATCACCGGGCTGGCCGGATGCACCTTGGCGCCGAGCTTGCGCGCCAGTCGAAGATAGCCGAAGGCGAGCTTACCGGCGTGGATCGAGATGCCGTCCGGCTCATGCATAGCCCCAGCCGCTTCCTGATCCCTGACATGGCGCTCATGCAGTTCCTCGCGGCCGAGCATGCGAGAACCGTAACCAAACACGTCATTGAGAAGCTTCGATTCCGCTTCCAATTTCGGCAGCACACCTGGCTTGTGCGCGATGTAGAAATGCCCGCCGTCTTGCGGCTCGCAATCGAATTCGCCAGAGCCGATCAGATCGCGGAACAATTCGAACGCTTCCAGGATCTCGGCGTGCAGCTTCTTTGCGACCTCGACTCCCCAGCGTTGGATCCACTGTGACCGCTTCAACCGCCCGGAGGAAATCTGGGCTTGCCCGCCATTGCGGGTCGAGCAGCCCCAGGCAACCGTATTGGCTTCGAGCACTGTCGCTTTGATCCCGTGCTCCTTGGCCAGATGGATGGCGCAGGACAGGCCCGTGTAGCCCGAGCCGACCACGACGACATCGACATCCATGTCGCCCGAGACCGGCCCGTCGTCCTCGGGCGGCGGACCAGCCGTCCCGATCCAGTAGGTCGGCGCGTAATCGCGGTTGTGGCCGGGGCCGGCATCGACGAGCGGATCGTAGTGCGGATCATAGCTGGCCTTGGGCCAATGCTTGGGACGAATGGGATCGGACATGGCTCGGATTCCCGGATCTGGAGCGCGACGCTGGGTTCAGGCCGTGAGCAGCGGGCGGTTCTTGCGAAATGCTTGCTTGACGATGATTTTGCCGCCGCGCAGCGTGAACAAGTCGGCACCCTGCGCTTCCACTTTCGTGCCGTCGGCGTTGGTGCCGGAAAACGTCCATTCCGAAACCGCCCGGTCACCCTGGACGAAGTGGCTGTGATGATCCCAGTGGGCGTCAGGCATCGTGGACCATACGCCGCTGAAGGCATTGGCCATGGCCTCGGCGCCTTCTATCCGAGTGCCATACACCTCCGGCCCACCGACGGTGTAGAAGACGCAATCGTCGGCGAAGACCCGCATCACGGCCTCGATGTCGTGGCGGTTGAAGGCGTCGAAGGTGGCTGCGAGATCGGCGGCGGTCAGCGTATCATTCATGTGGGCATCCTCATTTTCATCGCCTGATTGTGGAGAGCTGCGACGGCCGGCGGCTCAGCCTGCGAGACGCTGGCCATCCTGCCTCTCGTGCATCCGCTCGACAGGATGGCGCGCCCCTCGGATCCCCCGGTTCAACGGGATAGGCCGTCCACTGCGCCCGTGGGCGCGTGCCCGCCCGATGGCTCGATTTCAGGCTGCGGCAGCGTCGGGCGCGCCTGATCAAGGCTTAAGGCTTGGCGCGATCCGACCATAGGGCCAGTTTCGGGATTGACTGGGTCCAGGACCCATCCAACAGCGTCCGCTTCACAAGCAAATGCGGGCGCGGATGCGATCTTCGCCTCAAAGGCTGATGATCCACTTGCGCAGGACGATTCCGTACAATTCCGCGAATGCGATTCGGCCGCGCCGAAAACGTGCAATCGTGGCAGACAGGGGAGCGTCTGACGGCAGTTGCCCAGGCGCGCATGGTCTGCCTCCAGGGGGAACGGATGTTCAAGACAACGCTGCAGGAACCGACGCGCAGGCGGGAACAGATCGATGACCTGATCCACAACGGCTCGGCTGATATGGAATGGGCAGACGCGGTCTACCTTTCGCGTCAAGGAAGCCGCGTCGACCATCAGAGCTTCGCTCCGCCTGATGCCGCCGCACCGATCCTGGAGACGGCGGCGGGAACCTGCCGCGACGATCTGACCCGGAACGACATCGCCGCCGTTCAAGAGATGGCCCATCGCCGCGCGGACCGACCGGGGCTGAACATCCGGACGGGCCGTCTGGACGAGCGGCCGACCGCTGCTGCGTCGCCGAGCCTTCTCTCCAGAGATGCCGCTTGATGCCGACGACGAAGCAACGCCAGGCCAGCGGGGCGGCGGCCCCATTCGCAAATCATTCCCCCGGGTCGTTCGTCGCCGTGGTCGGACCCAGCGGCGCCGGCAAGGATTCGCTGCTGGCGATTGCCGCCGCAGCACTCGCCACGGACTCCACATTCTTTTTCCCGCGCCGCGTCGTCACCCGCATCGCGCTTGTCGACGCGGAAGACCACGACAGCCTGACCCCGGCGGCATTCGCCGCGGCCGAGGCCGCCGGCGCCTTCTGCCTGACATGGTCGGCGCACGGCCTCTCCTATGGCCTGCCGGCTGAGATTTCGCGCCGCCTGAAGGCTGGCGAGACCGTCGTCGCCAATGTGTCGCGGGCGGCTTTGCGGAACGCGGCGGAGCGCTTTTCCCGCCTCCACATCATCGAGATCACCGCTCCACGCCACCTGCTCGTCGCGCGGATCGCCGCGCGAGGCCGGGAAACGCCGGAGGAGATCGACCAGCGGCTGCGACGCCAGGCGACGCTCGACGTGCCGGAGAGCGCCGACGGGGTTCATCGCATCCACAACGATCGCGCGATCGACGACGCCGCCGCGGCCTTCATCGCGATCCTGCGAACGGTGCGCTTCATCGCCCCGGAGGACAGACCCGCCGAGCGGCGCGGCTGAGACGCAGAGCCACCGTTCAGGCGCGGGGCACATGCCGTTTGCCTTGAATCTTGCCTGCTTCGTTCAAGGATCTGGAAACGGTCGGTCGGAGGATATTGCGGCGGCGCGCGAGGTCGGGCACGGCCCAGACCTGGGAGCCCGACTTGCGGTCCGGTTCTCCTGAAAATGACCGTCCGTCAAGGCCGACCCGACATGGGACTGGCGCGACATCGCCAGCCGACATGACGCGATGGCAACCGCGCCGCGTGACCTTGCGATGCTTCTCCTGGATATCGCGGGGGCGGCATGATTATGGTTCCGGCCCCATAACAGTAGGCAAGCCGAACTCTCGCCGGAGACGGACAAGTACGCGCCCGCCCGCCAAAGCCCCGTTTCTGATCTCACGCCGGCGGCTTTACCAGCCATTCGTGCGCCAGTTCGTTGTGGAACTTCCACGTCCGCGTCGGCCCGGCCATGACGTTGAGATAGTACAAATCGTAGCCGTGCGTCGCCGCGCAGGGGTGATAGCCCTTCGGCACCAGCGTGACGTCGCCGTCCTCCACCACCATCGCCTCGTCGAGTTCGCGCGTGCCGTCGTCTCGCGCATCCGTATAAACGCGCTGGAAGGCGAAGCCCTGCGGCGGATCGAGGCGGTGGTAGTAGGTCTCTTCGAGATAGGACTCGTCCGGCAGATTGTCGGTGTCGTGCTTGTGCGGCGGATAGGACGAGGTGTGCCCGCCGGGCGTGATCACCTCGACGACCAGCAGTGAATCCGCGCCGGGGTCGGTTTCGGGCAGGATGTTGGTGACGTGGCGGACATTGGTGCCCTGCCCGCGCGTCTCCCGGCCGAGCGAAACCGGAGCGATCAGCCGCGGCGGATGCGCGCCGGGGGTTCCCGGCGCCGAGCAGACGGCAAGTTCGACGGCGGTCTCGGCCGTCACCTGCCAGCGGTCGCCAGCGGGGACATAGACCGACCAGGGCTTGCCCTCGAACGGGCTCATCCGCTCGCCGATCAGGCCGAAGTCCTCGCCATCGCTTGCCATGGAGGCACGACCCGAGACGAGCACCAGGCAGACCTCGCGGTCGCCGGTGCGCTCGGCGACGCTGGCGCCGGGGGCCAACCGATACAGCTCGAAGCCGACATAGCTCCAGCCGGCGCTCTCGGGCGTGACGTGGATGACGCGGTCGTGGTCGCGTTTCGGTCGAACGCGCAGATGGGACATCGGGTCACTTTCCTTCGCTGGTCTCGGTGTCGTTCGCGGCCGTTCCCTCCCCGGGCGCCGGTGCCTTGGCGCCTGCCGCGTTCGGATCGTAGGTGAGGAAGAAGGTCCAGATCGCCCAGACGGCCGCCGCGCTGGTCATGATGCCCCAGAAGGGCTCGTCCCTCGCCCATTCCAGCGCGGTCCAGACGACGAGCACACCGGTCAGGCACACGCGAATCCAGAGCGGGCGGTAGAACGGATGTTCGGCTTCGCGTCTGCGCATCTCGTCGCTCCTTCGTCGTCGGTCCGGCCTCTGTCACCGTCCCGAGACTGAATTCTAATCCTTCTCAAGCTCGGATTGTCTATTCCAATCTCAGCGATTAGTCCTGCGACGCGAGATTGGACTTCTGGAGACATGTCATGCTGAGCTTCGGCCTTCTGGGATGCGGCCGCATCGGCCAGATCCACGGGCGCAATATCGTCGCGCATCCTAACGCGCGGCTCGTCGCAGTGGCCGACGCGCTGCCGCAGTCGGCCGAGAGCTTTGCGGCCGCGTCCGGCTGCAAGGCTCGCCCGGCGGACGCGATCCTGACGGCCGCCGACATCGACGCCGTCATCATCGGCACGCCGACCGACACCCATGCCGGGTTTATCGAGACGGCCGCGGGCGCTGGCAAGGCGGTGTTCTGCGAAAAGCCGGTCGACCTCAACTCGCAACGGATTCGCGACACGCTGGCGCGGATCGGCGATGCGCCGTTGATGATCGGATTCAATCGCCGCTTCGACACGCATTTCGGTTCGTTAAAGGCGCGGATCGACAATGGCGATATCGGCGACGTCGAGCTCGTCACGATCCTGTCGCGCGATCCCGGCCCCCCGCCGGTCTCCTACATCAAGTCGTCGGGCGGCCTCTTCCGCGACATGATGATCCACGACTTCGACATGGCCCGCTTCCTGCTCGGCGAGGAAATCACCGAAGTCCACGCCGTCGGCTCCTGCCTGGTCGACAGCGCCATCGGCGAAGCCGGCGACATTGACACCGCCGCCGTGCTGCTCAAGACCGCAACGGGAAAGATCGCGCAGATCTCCAATTCGCGGCGGGCGACCTATGGTTACGATCAGCGCGTCGAAGTGCACGGCTCGAAGGGCCTGTTGAAGGCGGAGAACGTGCCCCAAACGACGGTGGTCCTCGCCAATCAGGCGGGGGTCGCGGCCGATCCCGTCCAGAATTTCTTCCTGGAACGCTATGCCGAGGCCTATCGCCGCGAACTGGCCTATTTCATCGATGCCGTCACCAGCGGGACCCGACTTTCGCCATCGGGCAGGGATGGGCTGAAGGCGGGGCTGCTGGCCGACGCCGCAACGCAGAGCCATGAGCGCGGCCGTTCGGTGAAACTCGAAGCGTGAACCAAAGCCGTGAGGCAAATCAGCGTCAGTGAAGAAGGGGGAGCAAGGTCCGCAGTGAAAGCGGACTGGTGCTGCCGGAGAGACTCGAACTCTCGACCAAAGATCCAATAAATCCTTGTTTTAATTTTCTTTTTTTCTGACCATTTGGTCATTTTTGGGTATTGGAATGAGCTGTGGATTGGGTAAACTTAAAACGTCCTAACTTCTTGAGCCTCGCAGGCAGACCCTGCTTGGCGAGGGGATCATAGCTTTCAAAGTGCCTTTGAATCATGCGTCGAATATCGTTTACCTGTGCTTCGTTGTCGGAAATCCCATATCCGCTCTGGTACAGCGAGTCTTGTATGAGGTTTTGAAACCAATGGTAATTTTTATCCAAGGTATCCCAGTAGCGTCCCTGCTTTAACCCGGAGAGATACTGTTTTGTCGCATATTCCACGGCTGTGAGCATCGCCTCTTCGCGGCCCCTTAAATGTGACACGACTGCATCGCGGATATGCTCTGGAATAAACGGGTCTGATTCCAGACGTATCTGCTCTTCACGAATTTTTATTGTCCTTCTCGGAATTGGTATACCGCAATACTCCCACGAGCCCGTAAGCATTTCATGCTTATTTCTTAAAACTTCAGAGTTTATATGTGAAACTACTTCTTCTGCATTTTTGTCATTCGTCCAATTTTCTTCTGCCCCCCCCCAATCAAACTCTCGAAACAGATCGTCCGACAGACTGGCCAACCGGTCAATAACGCGCTTTTGGTATTCCGTATTTACGGAATTTAGAAGACCATTCTTTGCCTTTAAATACGTAAGAACTGCTACGATTGAACCAACGATGTAGAATGCCGACTGAAATATCTTTACAGCGCTGTCCATAAACACTACCTCATGTGGCTTTAGTTGTGCCTTTGCCGTCTGCATACCACGTTAAATAGCAAGCATTTTGAAATTCAGACATGGGGAGCCGCTGGACGATGACGAATCCCGCCGGGGTTGCGTCGAGATTGATAGCGGGAGCCTGCGTCTTAGAGCCTGATTCAAAAGTTCAGCAATAGATCCAATATCTTGCGATGCGCCTCGTGAGCATTCGGATGCTGGCGATGAGCGTCCAGGCCGTTGCGCTTTCGATTGATCGC
>NZ_JAYXIH010000077.1:0-8852 GCF_036016755.1 Aurantimonas sp. A3-2-R12
GCCCAGATCCGAAGCGGCCGACACCGCCGTAGTGACTCCGGGCGGCCTGTACCTCTCGTCATGATGCACATTGTCTCGATCGATTGTTTGACCTTGCGCAAGTCGCGGCGGAGTTCGCTGTGGTCTGGTCATCTGAGACCGTCAATCACAAACTCGCCCTGGCGGAATCTCCTTCTTTCCTTTGACTTACGTCAATACGCGGTACCGCTGCCTGCGCCATCATCACCAATGCAATCACTATGCGCCATCAGTGGGCATTGGAGGAAAGCCGCATGCCGAGATTTATCCACATAGATATCTCCGCTGAGGATCCCCAACGCGCGGTCGACTTCTATACAAAGGTCTTTGGTTGGCACGCTCAGAAGCTGGAAGGGCCGATGCCTTACTGGCTGATCCGCACCACCTCAGCGAACAACGACGAGCCCGCCATCAACGCCGGCGTCGCGAAGCGCGAAGAGGCATGGCAAACAGTGACGCCGACGATCGATGTCCCATCCGCCGACGCGTACACAAAGAAGATAGAAGCGGAAGGAGGCTCAATTATCCAGCCCAAAACATTGATTCCTGACATTGGCTATCTGGTCTCTTTCAAGGATACCGAGGGCAATGTTTTCGCGATTCTGGAACCTGTCGAGGGCAACCCGTTCGCCGGCTATTAGCTTTTCGCCGCTTCAGTTGCCGCCCGGCCCGCCCACCACGACGGCGCCGTAGCCGGACATGGTCGTCGGCGATCGTATAAGCGGCGATCCTGCTGGTTGCCGGATAGCTCGAAGGTCTCTCCAACCTGGCTTGAGACGGGGCAACGTGGAACCAAGACTTCAGGCGTCCCGTCCACGCCGATGTCTGAATCGTGCCAATGTCGCGAACCTCCGCAGGATGGCACGGCATCCCCTGTTCGCGGCGCGCGGGATGACCCCGGAATCGGATGTGCCGATGAGTTCAATGCTCAAGTATAGTCTAAAGATCGCCCTTCTAGTCGTTGCACTGCTGGGTCTTTTCGCGGGTCTAGGCCTGACGTTTGCGGAACTGCCGCGCTTGGCGGAGACTATCTGGATTGCTGGCGTTCTGCCCGTCCTCGCCGCATTGGTGGTGGAGATCGTTCGGAGTCTGCGGCAAGGCGAGGTCGGGCTCGACATCGTCGCCGCACTGTCGATGTCGGCGGCGCTGCTGTTCGGCGAAACGCTCGCGGCGGCGGTCGTTGCGCTGATGTACTCCGGCGGGACTTTCCTTGAAAGCTTCGCGGAGGGCCGCGCCCGCCGCGAGATGAGCGATCTTCTCTCCCGTGTGCCCCGCACCGCCACACGTCACCGCAACGGCGCGCTCGACGAGGTGCCTTTGGATGACGTTGAGCCCGGCGACCTTCTGCTGATACGGCAGGGCGATGTTGCGCCCGTCGATGGCACCGTCGACAGCAATCGCGCAATGATCGACCAGTCGGCGCTGACCGGCGAGTCGATGCCCATCCACCTGGAGCGTGGACAGGACGTGATGAGCGGCTCGACCAACGCGGGCGAACCCTTCGATCTGCGCGCCAATCGAAGCGCGGCGGACAGCACCTATGCCGGGATCGTCCGCTTGGTGGAGGGAGCGCAACGGTCCAAGGCGCCGATGGCCCGGCTCGCGGACCGGTATTCGCTGCTCTTCCTGCTGGTCACGGTAACGCTGGCGACGGCGGCGTGGTGGTTCACGGGCGATCCGATCCGCGCCGTGGCTGTTCTGGTCGTCGCCACTCCATGCCCTCTCATCCTCGCCGTCCCGGTCGCCCTTGTCGCAGGACTGTCCCGCGCGGCGCATTTCGGTGTGCTGATCAAGGGCGCCAAACCGCTCGAGGCTCTGGCGCGTATCCGGACGCTGATTCTCGACAAGACCGGCACGTTGACCGGCGGGCGCCCGCAGATCGTTTCGATCGAATCCTATGGAGCACTGTCGCGGGACGAGGTCCTGTACTTCGCGTCCGCCCTGGATCAGGCGTCCAAACACCCGATCGCGCAGGCCATAGTCGCCGCGGCCCGGACGCGCGGCGTCGTCTTGCCGGTGCCGCTCGACGTCGAGGAGATGCCCGGCGAAGGCGTCGCGGGGAGTGTGGACGGCCGGGACGTCGTGGTGGGCGGCGCGGATTTCGTGACGGCGCAGGTCAATCTGCCGGGTGTGAAGCATTACGCGCGGGAAGCAGGCTCTGTCCTCGTCGTTCTTGCCGTCGACGGCAGGCTTGCTGGCCATCTCATGATGGCGGATGCGCTGCGGTCGGGGACGGCCGAACTGCTTGCGGGCCTGCGGCGACTGGGCATCCGGCGTATCCTGCTGGCGACGGGCGACCGTCGGGCCGTGGCCACGGCCGTGACCGTGGGGCTTGGGCTCGACGCGGTGAGAGCCGAATTGACCCCGGATCAGAAGGTTCTACTGGTCCTGGCCGAGCGAAAGAACGGTCCCGTCATGATGGTGGGCGATGGCGTCAACGACGCGCCGGCGCTTGCGGCCGCGGACATCGGCGTCGCCANCCCGGATCAGAAGGTTCTACTGGTCCTGGCCGAGCGAAAGAACGGTCCCGTCATGATGGTGGGCGATGGCGTCAACGACGCGCCGGCGCTTGCGGCCGCGGACATCGGCGTCGCCATGGGGGCCCGCGGGGCGGCCGCTTCGGCCGAGGCGGCCGATGTCGTCCTCCTGGTCGATCATCTCGACCGGCTGCTGCCCGGATTGGAAGTGGCCCAACGGTCCCGCCGGATCGCGCTGGAGAGTGTATTCGCCGGGATCGGCCTCTCGATCGCCGGAATGGTCGCTGCGGCTTTCGGCTATCTCACGCCGGTGCAGGGGGCACTGCTGCAGGAGTTGATCGACGTCGCCGTCATCCTCAACGCGCTCAGAGCGCTGAGGATTATGCCTCGGGAAGCAGTGGGTAGCGCCCCCGATGTGCGATCCTGCCAGCTGACCAGCCCGTCGCCCGAACCGAATTCCTCGACTGCTTAAATCCGTAGAACCACACCGGTGGCAGGCTGAACCATTCGCGCGGTTTCCGCTCCGGCGCTCGGACTTGCAAAGAGCTTTGACGGAAGAAGTTGACGTCGATCAATGCCAAGATGGCGCGAATGGTCTCTGATGTTGGGACTGCGAAGCGGATGTGCCAGTCGCAGATCGGCACGCCGTATAGCGGTGTGACGAAGTCGAGTGGATCCGGGAAGCGGAACGGGAAGGATGTCCCGGTTTCGTCGATCATCGGGATTATCGCCGCTTTATCCAGTCGTCAGGAGCCGTGCATGAGTTATGCGTCGATCTTGGTGCATGTCGAGAACGATGCCGCGTCCTCACACACCCGGCTCGACCTCGCCGTCGCTCTTGCCCAACGCTTCGACGCGGCTCTGATCGGAGCCACCGCCGCCACGTTCCGTCCACCGCCGGTCGACGCGTTCGGCGGTGTGGTGTTTGTCGATGTCCTCGCCGACGAACGAGAGCAGATCGCCGCCGAACTGCGAGACGCCGAAGCGCGATTTCGTTCACATTGTGCCAGCCGGACCCTCGCGACGGAATGGCGCTCCGCGATTGATATGCCTGCCGAAATGCTGGCCCGCGAAGCCCGTTCGGCCGATCTGATCGTTATCGGGCGCGATCTGGATCGCCAGCGTGCCGACGTTTACCGGACTGCCGATCCCGGCGCGGTGATGATGGCCGCCGGTCGACCGGTCCTCGTCGTTCCGGCAGGCACCGGCGCGCTTTCTGCCGAGCACGTGGTCATCGCCTGGAAAGACACGCGCGAGGCGCGCCGGGCGCTTTGGGATGCGTCGCCCTTTCTGCGGGCGGCGGCCAGTGTCCATGTCGTCGAGATCGCCCGGGAAGCGGAGTTAGACGCCGCGCAAGCGCGCACTGCGGATGTCATCCGTCATCTCGAGCGTCATCAGGTCAAGGCGCGCTCGGATGTGCGCGTACAGCGGGAGGCGTCCGTGGCCGACGAACTCATCCTGATTGCCGAGCAGAACGGTGCCGACCTCATTGTCGCAGGCGGATATGGCCATGCTCGCTTGCGAGAATGGGTCTTTGGCGGCGTTACCCACGACCTGCTGCGTCGCTGTCCGAAATGCTGCCTCCTATCCCATTGAGCAAATCCGCCTGTCGACGACCTGCCTTGCATGTTGTGGCCCATCACACTCGATCGTGCCGATCGCCGGCTCGGGCTTGCCGCGCAGGGCGGGGCAATCCAACAAGCGCTGAACACACATGACCTGGAAGAACTCCATCCTGCGGGAGTCCGACACATGCTGGCGGATTGAAGACGCGACCAAGGTCGCGCTGCTGGTCGACGGCTGGGCGTACCTGCCGGCCATGCGCGCCGCTATGGAGCGGGCCGAGCATTCCATTCTCCTTATCGGATGGGACTTCGACGCGCGTGTGCCTTTGGGGCCCCCAACCGACGAGAATGGAGATACCGAACCGCTCTGCGATCTGATGACGCGCCTGTTGGCGCGAACCCCAGATCTCAAGGTCCATATTCTCATCTGGAAGATGGCGGTTGGCTACAGCATCCAGCGCCGAGACAGTCCCCAGCGTGCGGCGCGATGGCTGCCCCGAGATCGTCTGGAATATCGACTGGACGGCGGCCATCCGGTCGGTGCTTCGCACCATCAGAAAATACTGGTCGTTGACGACAGCGTCGCATTTTGCGGAGGTTCCGACTTCACGCGCAACCGCTGGGACACATCCCTGCATCTGCCGGCCGATAGTCGCCGCCGCACGCTCGACGGGAGCATTTACAAGCCCCGACACGAGGTGATGCTCGCCGTCGCGGGACCAGCAGCGGCGGCTCTCGGCGAACTGGCGAGACGACGCTGGCGTCGCGCCACCGGTATTCAACTTCCGCGGCCAGTCCCTGCAACGCCCGCTTGGCCGAAAGATCTTGCATCCGACATGAGCGACGTCAGATTGGGGATCGCCCGGACCGAGCCCGCCGACAGGCGGGGGGCTGCCGTCAGGGAAGTGGAAGCCCTCTATCTCGCCGCGATCGCCGCCGCCGAACATTGGATCTACCTGGAGAATCAATACGTCACGTCGCCGGTCATTGCCAACGCCCTGGCACAACGTCTCGAAGAGCGCGACGGCCCGGAAATCGTCGTCGTATGCCCGGCCCGAAGCGCTGGAATCATCGAACGCTTGGCCATGGACCGCCCTCGCATCCCCTTGATCCACTCGCTCCGTGGCAAGGACATTCACCAACGGTTGCGGGTCTTCGCCCCCATGGCCGCGATCGATCTGCCGATCACGGTGCATTCCAAGCTGATGGTCGTCGACGATCGGTTTTTGAGAGTTGGATCCGCCAATTTGAACAATCGGTCACTCGGCCTCGATACGGAATGCGATGTGGCGATCGAGGCCGGAGCGGACGATCCGGCAGCGAGACGGCGAATTCAGATGCTTCTGAGCCGGCTCGTGGCCGAACATTTCGGTCGCTCCGCCGAAGTCTTCGCCGCCGAGCTGGAGCGATCGGGCAGTCTCATCGCGACGATCACTATGCTCAACCAAGCAGAGGGAAGGCACCTCGATCCGTTCCCGGCGCTGCGGCCGGGCTGGCTCGATCGATTGCTTGGGCGGACGCATTTCTTCGATCCGTTCGACGCGGCCGACAATTGGCGGCCATGGCGTCGCCTCCAGGGCCGACCACGCTAATCATCAGGATTTGGACCGCGTCGGACCCCGCGTTTGACTGAAATCAATGCCTGCGATGGTCGACCGGGTGAGCTTGCTTGCACCCTGACTTGGCCGCTGCCGTGTCGGTTTCCAGGATCGTTGGGGCCGCAATCGCGCAACTGTCTACAGTCAGGAGGGAACGAAGCCGGTGACGACACTCGTGCAGACATCCTATCCGCTTCGACGCCTGTTTCGCCGGCTCGACTTCGCGCCCCTCCCGAGAGATGACTTCCTGGGGCGCCTGCTCACCGTCTGGCAAGCGCGACGAGATGAGTTGATTTTTCCCTCGGAAAGGGATCTCGACATCGAGAATCTCGATCCACAGGGCACGTTTGCTTTCGTATATGGCGTGGCGGGGCAGGGGCAAAATTATACTCTTCGTTCCGGCGCCAAATCGGTAGATGCGGTTCTCGGCCACTGCGAGGTCGGGGCGAGCTTGGCCGCCGCGCCACGCCGTCGCGGGGCGGTACGGCTCAGGCGTTTGTTCGAAGTCGTCCAACAAGCAGGCGAACCCTTGCTTGCGGAATTTACGCTCGACGAGGCGGGCGGCGAGGCAAACGCGGTCGAGATCCTGCTGGCGCCGCTCTCCGAGGACGGCCATACCGTCGACGCGATTGTCGGTGGGTTGTCGCTTCGCCCGATCGGAGCGGACGGACTGAGCCCGAAACGACGTGCCGTGGTCCACCCGGACGGTCCGATGCTGTTCGCGCTCGGTTCCAGCGCAGCCTTTGGAGAGCGTGTCGCTCGACATCTCGGCATCATGCTTGCGGCTCACGAGGAACGTTTCTTCGAGGACGGCGAGCACAAGGCGCGACCGCTTGTCAGTGTTCGTGACCGCGATGTTTATGTCATCGACAGCCTCACCGGCGATCTGCGGCACACGAGCAACGACAAGCTGTGCCGGCTACTCTTCTTCATCGGCGCTCTGAGGGACGCGGGCGCCGGCCGCGTCACCGCCGTTGTTCCCTATCTCTGCTATTCCCGCAAGGACCGGCGGACCAAGAGCCGCGACCCGGTCACGACCCGCTATGTCGCCCAACTGTTCGAGGCCGTCGGGACGGATCGTCTGATGACCATGGAGATTCATAATCTCGCCGCCTTCCAGAACGCCTTTCGCCATCCGACGGTCCATCTCGACGCCAACAGCGCCTTCATCGGTCATTTCGCGAAAGAGATCGGGGACGCGCCGGTCGCGGTCGTCTCGCCCGATCTCGGCGGCGCCAAGCGGGCGGAGATCTTTCGCGAGCGGTTGGAAACGACGCTCGGCCGTCCCGTCGCGAAAGGCTTCATGGACAAGCAGCGCAGTGGTGGTGTCGTAACGGGAGACCTCTTCGCCGGCGATGTCGACGGCCGCATGGTGATCGTGGTCGACGATCTGATCAGCAGCGGGACCACGATGGCTCGGGTCGCGGCGGTCTGCCGCGAAAGGGGGGCCACAAAGGTTTCGGTCGCGGCGACCCATGGCGTGTTCGCCGAAGGCGCCGATGCACTCTGGAGCGAGGCGGCGATCGACGCAGTCGTGATCACGGATACCGTGCCGCTGCCAGAACTCGATGCCGCCGCGGTCGCAAACCGGCTGGTCGTGCTGGAGACGGCGGACATATTCGCCGATGCGATCACGGCCTGTAGTGGTGCGGATACCGGCCTTCGCCGTCGGCCCTGACGCGTCGGGACGATCACGTCCCGAGCGGAGGATGCCGGCGTGCTGGCCTCAGCTCAGATGACGTTGGATTTCGCCAACCGGGTGCTTCGTGAGGTCCTTGTCGATCTCGGCGACGATCAGCTTGCGGACCGCGTCGGTGAAGCGGCCTCGCAAATCCGCCAAGGCCTTCGGCGGCGCCACGACGATCAACGCCCGCACATTTTCCCGGGCGCAGAGCCGGTCGATCTCCTCGGCCACCTTGGATGCGAACGCCGCTTCGGCCGCGGCATGCCAGTCGGTCTGCCCGACGGCGCTGCGCCGTCCCTGGGTCTGCGTTCTGCCGGGCTCGTCGCTTCCCTGCTCGCTGGTGGGCGGGTTGTCCGGCGCTTCGAGAACGTGCTCGACCGTTAGATTCGGATTGAACGGGCCGCCTTCGTTTCTGAGAACAAGGGCCTTGCGCCCGTCGGCAACGAGAACCCGCGCATGGTGCGGAATTTTAACCGTGGTCATGGCGATGACACTTCCTGCGTTCGATGATCCATGATCACAGGGTAGCCGCGTTGGCGACGCCCGGTGTTGACAAGGATCATGTCCGCTCGCTCCCATGTGGCGAAATCCGACCGTGCCGTTGCCACCCGGGCCGCAGGGCGACAGCGCCGCCTGGCTATCGCAGGGATTCCTCCGCCACGGTGAGGTATCGGCTCGCGAGCGGTTCCCACTTGTCCGGTTCCCGTGGCGCGGCGTCGAGAAGATGGGCGAGCGAGAGCCGGGCGCGCAACACCGCGCGAAAAGCGGTGTAGAACGCGACCAGTCGCGGCGGCGGGTGATCGCCGAGTTGGTCCGCGACCCGCTCGACGAGCGTCGGTCCGATGGAGGGCGCGCCCAGTATTCGGCATTCCAGGCCGAGAAAGGCCAACTCGTCGAACGGATCGACGAGGCGCAACTCCGGACTGAATTCGAGGCAATCGAAGACCACGATCGGGTCGGTCAGACAGATGTGCTCTGGGCGCAGGTCGCCATGCCCCTCGACGATGCGGCCAGCCCACGCCCGTTCCTCGATCAGCGGGCGGTCCTCTGCCATTCTCTGGTCGAGTCGGTCCAGCACCGTGGGAAGGCGCGCGTGATCCACCGCGAAGGCGCGCTTTGTCAGGATCGCCCGGTTTTCCGCCTGCTGCGCCATGAGACGGTCGACATAGGCAGTCGGATCGACGGCGGGATGGTCGGCTGAACGGTAGAACCGCGCCAGGAGACCCGCGAGCTGGTCGGTCTCGGCCGCGCCGATGCGGTCTTCCTGAAGCATTCGGTCGAACATCCGGTCCGCCGGCAGGCGCCGCATGACCACAAGCCAGTCGACCACTTTTCCGCGGCCACCCAGCGCCAGCACGCCGGCGTCGTCCTCGCTAAGGGGCACGGTTCCCAGATAGATGCGCGGCGCGAGCCGCCGGTTGAGACGAACTTCCTCGCGGCAATTGGTCTCGCGGGCAGCCAATGTGGTGAAATCCAGGAACGGGAAGCGGACCGGCTTCTTCAGCTTGTA
>NZ_JAYXIH010000078.1:0-7923 GCF_036016755.1 Aurantimonas sp. A3-2-R12
ATCTCTGGCGTGCAGTCGGCAACATCTGCGACCTGTTCGAGCCCGAAGAATGTTGGAACTACCTCAAGGCCGCTGGCTATGTTGCAGATTAATCGCCTGACGCTCTAGTGATTGTCGAACCCGGCACACCGGCTGGCTGGCAACGCGTCCTCGCCGCGCGCGAACAGCTGCTGGCCGGGGGCGCGCAGCTGCTGGCGCCGTGTCCGCATGCCAAAGTCTGTCCTGTCGCCGCGCCCGACTGGTGCCATTTCGCTCAACGGGTCGCCCGCTCGCGCACTCACCGTCTCGCCAAGCGCGGGACGGTTCCCTACGAGGACGAGAAATTCGCCTATCTGGCGGTCGCCCGCCGACCGGCCGTGCCATTGACCGCCCGCGTCCTGGCCTCGCCCCGAAGCGGCAGCGGCAAGGTGCAGTTGAAACTCTGTACGTCCGACGGGCAGTTGCGGGAGCGGCTCGTCACCAAGCGCGAGGGCGAAATGTTCCGCACCGCCCGCCGCCTCGACTGGGGTGATGCCCTGGAATGAGGGGGGAACCCGTGGATTGGCGAAACGATCGACAAACCGTGGCATGGGCTGGTCTGCTGTCCGCTGTTAGCGTATGATGATCGATCATGACGGAGCCGTTCGATCCGAAAAAGGACCGCCGCAACCGCACGGAGCGTGGTCTTTCTCTCAAACTCGGCTTCGACATCATCGCCGGGCGTGTCATCGAATTTGAGGATACGCGCTTCGAGTACGGGGAGCGTCGAATCGTTTGTTTCGGCCGTATCGATGGTCGGCTTTACGTCTGCGTCTATACGGTGCGCGAAGAGGGTCCCCGGATCATCTCCGTACGCAAGGCAAACCAACGGGAGCGAGCACGCTTTGGCTGACAATCCGACGTATCCCGATCCAAGTCCTGACTGGAGCGCATTCGATGCCGCGCCCCTGGACAGCGCTTTGAAACTTCAGGCGACGCGCGCGCGCTTGAGCCTGAGCCAGCGCGACTTCGCGGCGCTTTTGCGCGTTCCGTGCGCGACGCTCCAAAACTGGGAACAGCGCCGGACCGAGCCGGACGCCTTCGCGCAGCACATGATCAACATCATCTACGACGATCCCGATGGCATGCGGCAGCGCCTGCAACGGCAAAGCGCGGCCTAAGAGCCTGAGCGAAAAGGAGTTGAGCGATATCAGCAGGTTGTGATTCCCCTACGTTGTCGAGACGATGGGGAATCGAGATGGCCTGGGATGATACCGCTCGGCTTGAGCATAGCCGCAGATGCGTTCGCTATCCAAGCGATTTGACGGATCGGGAATGGGCGTTGATCGGGCCGATGCTGCCACCGGCCAAGCGCGGCGGCAGGCCGCGGACGACATGTCTGCGGGAGGTGATGAACGCCATCCTCTACATCGCGTCGAGTGGTTGCCAGTGGCGCATGTTGCCCACGGATTTTCCACCAGCCTCCACGGTTCGCGGCTATTTCTACGACTGGCGCGACAGCGCGCTTCTTTCAACGATCAACGGCCTTCTGGTGATCGGCGCTCGCGAACTGGAAGAGCGTGAGGCCAGTCCGACAGCGGGCGTGATCGATAGCCAGAGTGTCAAAACCACCGAAAGCGGTGGCGTTTGCGGGTATGACGCGGGAAAGAAGATCAAGGGACGCAAGCGCCACATCGCGACCGACACGCTCGGTCTGATGCTGACGGTCGTCATTCATTCCGCCGGCATCCAGGACCGTGACGGCGCCACGACGGTGCTGAAGTCGCTGCGCTATCGCTTTCCGTGGCTGCGCCACATCTTCGCCGATGGCGGCTATGCCGGCGACAAGCTGAAGCGCTCGCTGCGCGGACACGGCGACTGGACGATCGAGATCATCAAGCGATCGGACACGGCCAAGGGTTTCGAGGTTCTGCCGCGCCGCTGGGTGGTGGAGCGGACCTTCGCCTGGCTCGGCCGATGCCGCCGTCTCGCCAAGGATTGGGAGCGATCAATCGAAAGCGCAACGGCCTGGACGCTCATCGCCAGCATCCGAATGCTCACGAGGCGCATCGCAAGATATTGGATATATTGCTGAACTTTTGAATCAGGCTCTAAGGCACCGGACCGTTGCGAGGCTGAGCGAAAAAGCGGGCGTCGCAGTGGGTCGGTCCTTCGCCGGCCGCCCCGATCAATCGTCCATCGCCTCCAATTCGTCGATGAAGCCGGAAATCATCGCCAGACCCTTCGACCAGAAGGCGGGATCGGAGGCGTCGAGGCCGAAGGGCTTCAAAAGCTCGGAATGGTGCTTGGTGCCGCCGGCCTTCAGCATCTCGAAATACTTCTCCTGAAAGCCCGTCTCGGAATTGCGGTAGACCGCGTAAAGCGAATTCACCAGGCAGTCGCCGAACGCATAGGCATAGACGTAGAAGGGCGAGTGAATGAAGTGCGGGACATAGGTCCAGTAGGTGTCGTAGCCATCGCCGAGGCGCAGCGCCGGGCCGAGGCTGCGGGTCTGGACCTCCAGCCAGATTTCGCCGATCCGCTCGGTCGTCAGTTCGCCCTGCCGGCGCTCTTCGTGCAGTGCCCGCTCGAACTGATAGAAGGCGATCTGCCGGACCACCGTGTTGATCATGTCCTCGACCTTGGAGGCCAGCAGCGTCTTGCGCTCGGCCTTGGTCTTGGCCTGCTCGAGCAGCGAGCGAAAGGTCAGCATCTCGCCGAACACCGAGGCGGTCTCGGCCAATGTCAGCGGCGTCGCCGCCATCAACGCGCCCTGCCGGCCGGCGAGTACCTGGTGGACGCCGTGGCCCAACTCATGCGCGAGCGTCATGACATCGCGCGGCTTGCCCATGTAGTTGAGCAGCACATAGGGGTGGACGCTCGGCACCGTCGGATGCGCGAAGGCGCCCGGCGATTTGCCGGGGCGGTTCGCCGCGTCGATCCAGTCATTGGCGAAGAAGCGGTCGGCGATCGTCGCCATCTCCGGGGCAAAGCCGGAATAGGCCGACAGCACAGTCTGGCGCGCTTCGTCCCAGGAGATGTCGCGGCGGGTGGAATCGGGCAGGGGGGCGTTCCGATCCCAGTATTCCAGAACGTCCAGTCCCAGCCATTTCGCCTTCATGGCGTAGTAGCGATGGGAAATCGCCGGATAGGCATCGCTCACAGCCTCCGACAGCGCGTCCACGACCTCGCGCTCGACCCGGTTGGCGAGATGGCGCGAGTCGGCGACATCCTCGAAACCCCGCCAGCGATCGGAGATCTCCTTGTCCTTGGAGAGGGTATTGGTGATCAGGGTGAAGACACGCAAATTCTCGCTGAAGACATTGGCGAGGGCGCTCGCCGCCTTGCGCCGCTTCTCGCGCTCGGGGTCCTGCAAGAGGTTCAAGGTGGCTTCGAGCGCCAGATCGTCGCCGTCGACGGTGAAGCGCAGCGAGGTCAGCGTCTCGTCGTAGAGACGATTCCAGGCGCCGCGGCCGGTGATCGCCTTTTCGTGAAACAATTCCTCGACGCGATCCTCGAGCTGGAACGGCTTGTCTTTCCGCAGGTCGACGATCCAGGGACGATAATGCGCCAAGGCGGGATCCCGCTCCATGGCTGCATCCATCTCGGCATCCGCGATTCGGTTGAGCTCCAGCGGGAAGAACAGGAGCCGCGAGGAGATGTCGGTGACGCTCGACTGGATATCGCCGTAGAACTTCGCTCGCGCCGGGTCCGAGGTGTCGCCGGAATAAACCAGCCCCGCATAGGAGATGATCCGGCCCAGCAGTTCTTCCAGCGTCTCGAATTCGACGACCGCCGCCGCCAGGCCTTCGCCTTCGCCGCGAGCGGCCTCGGCAAGCCGGCCGCGCCAGCGATTCTGGAAGGTCTCGGCCTTGTCTCGTGCCTTTTCCAGATCGCTCTTGAGTTCGGCGCTATCCATCGCCGGATAGAGATCGGCCAAATTCCACTCCGGCAGCGCGTCAGCGTCTGCGGCGGCTGCTTCGGTTGCCGAGCGGGTCGGGGAAAAGCTTTGGGTCATGAACATCGATCTCGTTGGCGAAGGGTCGGGCTGGGCGACGGGGAGGGCCGGTAGCTGCCATGTCGTTCAAATCAGACCGAAATCAACAGCGCTTCGTTAGTCTTGCTTGTTCAGTCGAATTTTAGCGGCGCGTGTCAGATTGGGTCATTCTCGCGACAAGACGAGACCGGAGGCCGACATGACCCAATCCGTACTCATCGTCGATGATGATCCCATACAGCGACGCCTGCTCGATGCTCAAGTGGCGCGTGCGGGACTCCGGCCCGTGTCGTGCGGCGGCGGACGCGCGGCCCTCGATGCACTGGCAAACGGTGAGGCAGGGCAGATCGGCGCGATCGTCCTCGATCTGATGATGCCGGACATGAGCGGCATCGAGGTGATGGCCGAGATGCGGCGCCGGGGGATGGATATTCCGATCATCGTCCAGACCGCCAAGGGATCGGTCGACACCGTGGTCGAGGCGATGCGCGCCGGCGCCTTCGACTTCGTCGTCAAACCGGTCTCGCCGGAAAAGCTGCGAGCCGCTCTCGACAATGCACTGCGGATGCGCGCCGCGACACGGCGACGCGGCCAGGCAGATACCGCCGCGGCCGCCGCGGCGCCGAGCATCGACGGCTCTGCCGCATCCGCGGCGCTGCGTCCCGTGCTCGCGAGCGCGGCAAAAGCCGCGGCGTCCAATATACCGGTCCTGATCGAAGGTGAGACCGGCGTCGGCAAGGAATGGCTTGCCCGCGCGATCCAGGCGCATGGGGACCGCGCCAAGGCTGCCTTCGTTCCCGTCAATTGCGGCGCGATGCCAACCGATCTCGTCGAAAGCATCCTGTTCGGCCATGCCAAGGGCGCATTCACCGACGCGACCGCGCGCCATGAGGGCAAATTCATCGAGGCCGACGGAGGAACGCTGTTTCTAGACGAGGTCGGTGAATTGTCCGCCAGTGCCCAGGTCAAGCTCTTGAGGGTGCTGCAAGACGGCGAGATCGACCCGGTCGGAAGCAAGACGCCGATAAAGACAGATGTCAGGATCATCTCCGCGACCAATCGCGATCTCGCGGCAGCGGTTGCTGCGGGGCGGTTTCGCGAGGATCTTTACTATCGCCTCAACGCATTCGAACTTCGCGTCCCACCGCTGCGCGAGCGTCGCGGCGAAATTTCGGCGCTGGCGCGTGGCTTCGTCGCGCACTTCGTCGGTCTAGAGCGCGGCACCCGGGTCCGCCGTCTGTCCGAGGAGGCCATCGCGGTTCTGTGCCGCTACGACTGGCCGGGCAATATCCGCCAGTTGGAAAATACCATCCATCGCGCCGTGGTGTTGAGCGACAACGAGACCCTCCTCGCGGTCGACTTTCCGCAGATCGCGGCGCTTCTCGCTGCCGATCCGGCGAAGCCGGCTTGGTCCGAGGACCCCGGCACGGACCATCGGGAACCGCCGGCATCTGAACAGATGGAGAAACCCTGGAGCGGTAACGAACGGCGGCGCGACGCCCCGGCTTTCCCGCTCCGCGACGCGAACGGACAAATCCGCCGCATGGAGGAGGTGGAGGCAGACCTGATCCGGCTCGCCATGGCTCAATACGGGGGCAGGATGAGCGAGATCGCGCGGCGGCTCGGCATCGGGCGCTCGACGCTCTACCGAAAGCTGCGTGCCTATAATATCGCGGTAGACTGATGTCTCTGCGTCATCTGGTCGCCGCCGAGTTTGGCGGTGCAAACCCGCGGCCCGTCCTTGGGCGGGCAAGTTAAACTTAATCCAAGCTTAACGCTTTCCCCTCAAAATCCATAGAAAGTTCCATGACTGTCATTTTCATGCCGCAGTTTGAGCAAAACTAGACGAGCGTGGAAACAGTTTCTAAGACGGTGCCAGCCCCGGGGGATTTTTTACGGGGAAGGACGCCATCATTGAGGGGAAGACCGCATGTTCGGACATACCGCTCGTGTCGGCCGCAGGGCCTGGCGCATCGCGACGTTCGCAGCTTTGTCCCTTCTGGCCGTCAGCGCGGTCACCGCGGCGCAGGCGGAAACAAGGGTTCTCAAATTCTACAATCTCCATACCAAGGAAAAAGCGAGCTTCGCCTATAAGCGCAACGGTCGCTACGACCGTTCCGAACTAAAGAAGATCAACTGGTTTCTCCGGGATTGGCGCAAGTCCGAGCCGACGAACATGGATCCCCGCTTGATGGACGTGATCTGGGAGGCGTATCGCCAGTCCGGCTCACGCGCCAACATCAACGTGATCTCCGGCTATCGATCGCCCGGCACCAACTCGCTACTGCGCTCACGGTCTTCAGGCGTTGCCAAGAAGAGTCAGCACACGCTTGGCAAGGCGCTCGACTTTCAAATTCCCGACGTTCCGCTGGCGAGGATGCGTGAGATCGGCCTGAAGATGCAGGTCGGCGGCGTCGGTTACTACCCTCGATCCGGTTCGCCGTTCGTGCATTTCGACGTTGGCAACGCCCGGCACTGGCCGCGCATGAACCGCAAGCAGCTGCTAGCGGTCTTTCCGAATGGCAACACCGTTCATGTTCCCTCGGACGGCAAGCCGCTGCCCGGCTACCAGCAGGCGCTGGCGTCGTACAAGCAGCGCCGCGGGGCCTCTGAAATCCAGGTCGCCAACGCCAGTTCCGGCTCGTCCGGCGGCGGCAAGACGCTGCTGGCCATGCTGTTCGGTGGCGGCAGCGACGAAGCGGAAGACGATGCGGAAGCAGTGGCGGCGCCGAGCCGCGCCGCTCCGAGCCGCGCGGCTCCCGCCCCGGCGGTCGCGTTGGCTTCCGCTGTTCCGCAGTCCCGGCCATCGCTGCCCGGTGGCGTCACCATGCCGGTCGGCGATCGCTTCGACACCGGAACGCCGGCGAATATGAGCGCGCCGGAAGCGTCGACCGTCGTCGCATCCCTCGACGCGGCGCGAATTCCGGTTCCTACCTGGGCACCCGTGCGCGCCACCGCGCAAACGCTGACAGCCGGCTCGGAGGCGCCCGCCTCGCGGGCCGTTGGACCCTCGTCGGATTCTGTTTCCACTCTGGTCGCGGCTCTCGAGGCACAAGCGGCGGAGACGGCGGCCAGCGGTCAACTGGCCTATGTCGTGCCGACGCCGCGCGACCGGCCGGTGTTCGACGATTTGTTGAAGACCGACAAAGCTCCTTCCGCTGCGACGCGGCAAGCGATCGAAAGCGTCGTCGCGGCGGCGATGCCCGTGGCGCGACCGGTGATCGAGCCGAAGACGGCGCAGCCTGCGGCGATGATGAAAGTCGCGGCGGTGACGCCCCCGGCTCGCTCCCGGCCGAAGGCGATGACGACCTCGCGAGACGGCAACACCTCTAGCGACGGCAAGGGTGATCGGGTTATGCGGGTTGCGGCGAAGCCGACCGCGAAGTCGACGCGGGTCGACCCGCAGCAGGCGATCAACTCGCGGATCGAAATCGCTTCGCTCGTGTCCGATCCCAATCGTCGAGCCGAACAGATGGCGACGAGCAATCCCGATACGGGCCGGCTCGTCGGTGATCTGCCACGGACGCTATTCGCGGCCGGCTTCACGCCCTCCACCGCGACAGGCAAGACCGATCGCTTTTCCGGCTCCGCCGTGAATTTCCTGCCACTGGTCAAGCTCAAACAGTAACCGCTCGGTTATCCGGTCAAGAAACCTGGACGATCCGGCGATATCGACACTCGACCGGGTCAATTCAGCCGGGCGCGTTCTTCGTGGCCGTCTGATGCTCTGATGCGCGGAGCCGTACTTGCGAAAGCCCGCGTACGGCCAGAAAAGCATGCGCCACGCGGACTTTGGGACGAGCGGCGTTTGTTCGAGAGCGGTGTGCTTAACAGGACTTGCCGCAATGGCCGCCCCAGGGGCTAGAGCATCCGGCGAATAATTTGAATCGACGGGTTCCCATTTGATGTTCGGTTTGATTCTCTGTGAGCAGGAGGTGCTCTATGGGAAAGGCTGTTTCATCAGATTT
>NZ_JAYXIH010000079.1:0-7820 GCF_036016755.1 Aurantimonas sp. A3-2-R12
TTCTTCATGGCGTTGCTCTCCTCAGTGGAATCGGCACCCCGAGCCTAACGGCTCAAGGCGGGCAACGCCGCCCACTTCAGAGTTTCAACAGAGACCGGGACATTCCCGCCTTTTGTCGGCTTTGACTCGCTCTGGCCGCTGCATATTGATAAGAGGCGGCGCCAAGTCGGTTATTTTGGCACCCAGAGACGTGATTTGACCATGCCCGGACACAGTTTTCCCGCCGCCGGTGTTTGATATCGTGGATTTGGCTTTGGTTCCGGTCATGCGCACGTTGCTCCTGGTGGTGGCCCTCGCAGGGTGTTGATCATGTTTAGGATGGCGGCGAAGACATCGCGCGGGATGGCGACCTCGGCCATCTGGAAGATAGCGTAGCGGCCATGGCGCACCAGGCGCGCCCCGGTCTTGATCAGGCGTTCGCGCAGGGAGGTCAGAGACCAGCGCTCGATCAGTTCGGGCGTCGCCGTTGTCCGCAGGAAGTTGGCCAGATTGTAGGCCAGAGCGTGAAGCTGGAGCCGCACAGCATTTGCCGCGAACCGCATACACGACAGCCGTGTCCATTTGAGCGCGTATTTGCCCTCCTTGATGTGCTGCTCTGCGGTGCCCCGCCCGTTGTAGAAGGTCAGCACCCGTTCATTCGGCAGGCTTCGATTTGTAACTATGAAGCCGACCGTCGGGAACAAATCACCAGGATGGAACTCGACCTTCGCCACTATGCGGCGGGCCTTTGACCAACTCTTCGCCCGGTAGTGGAAGCTGGTATAGAGGCGCACGACATGGTTCGGCGGACGACCGGGGCGGCGCTTTGTCAGCCAGTCGACCCGTTCGTTCAGCTTGGAATTGCCCTTGATCCGGATGGCATAATCCCAACCCTCAGCCTCAAGCAGATCGAACAGCGCCGGGATGGCGAAGGCCGCATCGGCGCGAAACCGGCGGCGGATGATCGAAGGTCGCGCCTCGGCCGAGTAGCGCGCCAACACAGGCGTCAGCACAGCCTCCCAACCATCAGCGCTGTGGACATTGCCGGGACGCAAGGCACATCTCTCCAGATCACCGAACTGGTTGAACACGAAGAGCGGATGCAGACATTTCTTCTGGAAGTGCCCATTCCATGCCGAACCCTCCTGATCGCCGTGCACAGGGCTTTCCGAACTGTCCATGTCCAGGGTGATGACCTTCGGCGGTCGCTTGTCGTGCACCGTGTCGATCCACCGACCCGGCAGGTCGACAAGCGCCGCGAGGTTCTCTGGCTGGGTCAGCATCTCGGTCTCGAACCGACCCATGGCACTGGCCGAGGCCGCATCGCCCTTGATTGCTCGACTACTGACAAGCTGGCGCATCACCGGATCGCGGCACAGCCGGTCTGCGTCATTGACATCCTCATATCCTGCAAGGCGGGAAAAGACCGACTGTCGCAGGAAGCCTGGCAAGCGATGCCGTCCGTTCAGACCCGTGCGCATATCGGAAAGCAGACCCGCCGCCATGTCCGAGAGGCCAAGAGCGTCGTCCAGTTCCCGGTGCAGCAGCAATCCGCCGTCCGAACTGATCGCCGAACCCCGGAATTCCACCTTCACCGAGCGGTCGAATTCCAGCCGAAGAGGCCCCGTTTCAGCTTCACCCGTCACATCCGTCGCCATATCCCGCCCCATCATCGCTAAGATATTGATGATTATAGACTATTACCCATCCGGGGGGCGCGATATCGTTGTTTATCTGGGATATCCGGGCTTATAGGTAGGCGATGTCGGTTTGCTCATGCACGCCAGCTACCACACTGGATTCACGACATGAATCCCTGCTGAATTTGTGCAACAGAGCCAGTCCATGCGCAAAACGCTCGCCAAAATGGATGACGAAACGCCTCAAACCTGATACCCGAAACACGCTGCCTCACGGCAACGCGTCACAGGTGGCCGAATGCGTCGGAACAGGTGGCCGGATGTGATCGGAATGGGTGGCCGGATGTTCCGGAATACGCAGACCGCGCATTGGCCGAAACCGCAGCGCTTCTGGTTCTGCGAAAAAAGGCCTCGGCGATCTGGGGGGACGGAGAGGACGCATGATCAGCACCCCACATCGCCAAACCGCAGTTGTTCTGATCAACGACGCCATCACCGCTGGCGCGCGGCGTTCCAAAGCCTGCTTCGAGCTGGAAATCAGCGACCGCACTCTGCGACGCTGGACAAAAGACGGGCAGGTTCAACCTGATCTTCGGCCCCTCGTGCCGCGCCCGGCACCGGCCAATAAGCTGAGCGCGGCTGAACGCGCGGGGGTGCTGGAAGCCTGTAATTCTCCAGAGTTTTCCAGCCTTCCGCCCTGCCAGATCGTGCCCAAACTGGCCGATCAGGGGCGGTATCTGGCATCCGAGTCCAGCTTCTACCGCATTCTGCGCGCGGATGGGCAGCAGCAGCATCGGGGCCGGGCCAAGCCACCGGTCCGGCGCAAACCACCCACCAGCTATCGGGCCAGCGCGCCTTGCGAGGTCTGGACTTGGGACATAACCTGGATGCCGGGGCCAGTGGCAGGCATGTTCTTCTACCTCTATCTGATCGTCGACATCTTCAGCCGCAAGATTGTTGGCTGGGAGGTGCATGAGCGCGAAAGTGCAGACCTGGCGGCCGCCCTGATCCGGCAGGCGGTGCTGGCCGAGGGATGCTTTATGCAGCCGCTTGTTCTGCATGCCGACAATGGCAGTCCTATGAAAGGCGCGACAATGAAAACCACGATGGAGAAACTGGGCATCACCGCGTCCTACAGCCGCCCCCGGGTCAGCAACGACAACCCATTCTCTGAGGCTCTGTTCCGAACCTGCAAATATCGACCAGACTGGCCGACCAAGGGCTTTGCCACAAAAGCAGATGCCCAGGCTTGGATGAAATCCTTCGCCAGTTGGTATAACGGCGAGCACTTGCACAGCGCCATCCGCTTCGTCACGCCAAATGCGCGCCACGCTGGCCATGATCGCGCGACGCTGGCAAACCGCGCCAGTCTCTATGCAAATGCACGCGCGCAAAACCCGCAACGCTGGTCAGGCAGAACCCGCAACTGGCAACCCGCCGGACCCGTCTGGCTCAACCCCGAAAATGAAATCAGCGCCCCTGAAATCAGAGACGCCGCATGAAATCGGCGGACAACTCCTTTGACAAACACCGGGGCCGATGCCCGTTTGGAACGGGCGGGCCGGATAGTGCCCGTTACGCACGACAGCCGCATGACCAGCTTCAGTACGTTCGTTCAGTCGCAAACTGTGCCGTAAAGCCCTCGAGTTCAGCTTGAACCGCTGTTGCAATCAATTCCTGTGCTTCTGTGCGCAGCAGATCCGTCAGCGCGTCCGTAATTTCGTCTCGACGCGCAAATTCAACAATGTTAGTCGTTTCCATGGTGGTGTATATCCTTCGGTTGGGCTGCTGTCTCACAACAACAAACCAACCAGATGCGCCGCCAACCTTCAAATCATCAAAACACCAGATTTAATCGTAGCTCCAATTCCTCAGAGGGTGCAATTAAAAATTCGGAGCTTCAACTATGGCTTTATTTGAAAATTTTCTGAAAAATAAAAACATTCAATTCCTGCGGGGCGCTCGGTTGAGCCGCGTATCTTACTTTAAAGCCGGTGGAATTGTAGATTTCTATGTTGAACCTAAAGGGAGCAAGGAATTAGTTAGCATTATTGAGTTTTGTTCAATGCAGGGAATTAATTTTAAAATCATCGGCCTTAGTTCAAATATACTTTTTTTTGATGAAGATGTTTACGAATGTGTTATCTCTACAAAGCTAATGAACCAAATTTCAATTGAAGGTCAGATAATAACGGCAGAGGCCGGAGTTACTTTATCTGATTTAACTCGGTATGCATTGATGCATGGGTTGAGCGGTATCGAGGGGCTTGAAGGCATTCCGGGAACAGTCGGCGGTGCTGTGCTGATGAATGCAGGGGCTTATGGGTATAATATCTCGACTACATTAGAAACCGTGAATTATTATTCAGACGATATTTGTGTGATTGGAAGAGATGAATGTGGCTTTACATACAGAGAGTCACGTTTCAAAAACAATCCAAAAGAGATAATTTTGGAGGCACAATTTCGGTTTGAGCAAGGGGTGAGTAAACAAATTAAAGAAAAAATGGACAGGTTTCATTCTGCTCGGCACTCTTACCAAGAATTCTCATATCCGAACCTCGGAAGCATGTTTTCTATCAACCGTGACATATACCGCGAGGTCTTCAAAAAGTCGATTGCATACACTGCTGCATGTATTGTGTTGAAAGTTATTTTTAAAAATAGGTTTTCAAAGTTACTGACGAGAAAGAATCCAAGTAACGGATTATTCAATAGGCTATTTTTCCATTACGCGAGGCACGTAATAAAAGCCAAGTTCGGGAACCGGCCATTGGCAGTGAGTAACAAAAGCCTGAATATTCTTATCAATAATGGAGAATATAATAAGGAGGATTTCCTAAATCATATTGGTATTTTACGAGAATTCATTGACGAAAAGTTTTTAATAGAAAACGAACTGTTTCACGGCGGAAATACATCTCAAAATTTTGAAAAAGGCACAGATTTGTAATGAGCGCAGTCTTTAGTGTCAGCCTACTAACAATTGCAGCAATAGTGAATGCTGTTCTTGCCTTTGGTACACAGCTTTTATTAGTGCGCCTATTTGCCCCTCAGGATTACGGAATTTTTGCCGCCGCTTTTGCCACTGTTGTGCTTTTGGTTCCGTTGGCCGGTTTCGGGATAGCCCCGTTTTGGCTGAAAATTTTCAGCGAAAACCCCACTATTGGTAGACGCTACCTAAAAAGCTCCTACGCTCTGATGGCGCTCATGAGTATCACTGTATTCGTCCTATTGTTTGGCTGGTCGTATTTACAGCCACAGGACTCTGAAATGCGACCAATGTTACAAATCCTTAGCATTTGCATTCTGGGCCAACTGACAATCGAATTGTTGAACACCAAGTTTCAGCTCGAAAAAAAAATCCTACAACTGGCCCTAATATCTCTGACGCAAAACGGTCTTAGATTGGGGTTGATTGGCCTTTTCGTTCTTGTCTTGGAAAACGATATATCACTCTATCATGTTGCCATATCTTACGCGGCCTCTGCACTTATGATAATATTGTTAGGGCTGTTTACCTTTAGGAATTTTGTAGGTAGCCACCGATGGATAGGGTTTCCAAATACAGCGAACCCTCCAGTTCGCATCTCTCAGGTAGCCAAAGGTAGCCTGCCTTTCGGAGTCGCGTTGTTTTTCCAATTGGTTTACTATCAAAGTGACGTTGTGATGTTGAAGCTGCTTTCGACGCCGGCACAGACTGGATATTACAGCATCGCGTTTACGCTGGTTGCTGCCACCTATATTTTACCTACGGTGATTTTCCAGAAATTTTTTCTACCAAAAATATATATATGGGCCAACCTTGATCCGGCAAGGTTGCGTCGCTTCTCAGTAAAGGCCGGCATTGGCATCGGGGTAGCAGGTTTGTTAGTTGCCGCAATTTATTGGGTTGCATCGGACATGTCGGTGGCATTTTTATTCGGTGAAAGATATGCTGCCTCGGCATCGGTATTGCGGGTTTTGTCTCTCAGCATTCCGGCGATCTTTGTCTCCTATAATTTTGGTGCAATTCTGATGACGCGGGACAGCATGAAAACCAAAACATATTTTATGGGGATTGTTGCGCTTTTCAACATTTTGGCAAACCTGTTTATGATCCCTGAATTTGGGGCCCAGGGAGCTGCAGTAACTACTTTAATGAGTGCCGTTTTGCTGCTTATGCTATATTTCGTTGGCGCGCGTAAAGCCGTTGAAAAAATAGTCAATATCAGCGTCCAATCAGGCACATAAAAGAATGAACCGTGCCTATCCGCTTTACACCCACACCCACAACATCTAGGGTGGGCGTCAAGCGGATAGGAGGCGGCTGTGGACGTTCTCGACCGAGATGACCTTCCGTTCCCGGAATCGCTTCCGGGGTTCCAGCGGCTTTTTCCTGACGATGCGGCCTGCGCCGCCTACCTGGAAAAGTCTCGATGGAATGACGGGTTCGCTTGTCCCCATTGCGGCATTGTTGACGACCCTTTCCGCTTCGAGAACCGACCCCGTGTCCTGCGGTGCCGGTCCTGCCGCACGAACACCGGCCTGACCGTTGGCACCGTCATGGAGCGCAGCCATACGCCGTTGTCGACCTGGTTCTGGGCGGCTTACTTGATCGCCAGCCACACGCCGGGAATGTCGGCCGTCCAATTTCAGCGGCAGCTCGGCCTGTCGCGCTACGAAACCGCTTTCGGCATCCTTCATAAGCTCCGCGCCGGGATGGTGCGCCCGGAGCGCGACAAGATTGGCGGCAAGCCGACCAGCATGTCGAAGTGGATGAAACGTGGGTTGGAGGACGGACCCGCGGCGAAGGCCGTGGCGCCCATCACAAAGTGCTGGTGGCCGCCGCCATCGAAGTGCGGCACCGTGAACCGGGCACCGCCCAGGACAACCGGCGGGACGGTCGCTACGCCGGTCGGGTGCGTCTGGCGATTGCTGCCAACCGTAGCGCCGAATCGCTGGGTGGTTTCGTCGAAAACGCCGTCGCTCCCGGATCGCTGATCGTCACGGACGATTGGAGCGGCTATGCCGGCCTTCGCAAGCGCGGATTCGACCACCACGCGATCGCCGAATGCGGAGACCCAGAGATCGCAGAGGAATTCCTGCCGATCATCCACTTGGTCTTCGCCAATCTGAAGACTTGGATCAATGGCATCCATCATGGAGTCAGCGCCAAGCATCTACAAGCCTACCTCAACGAGTTCACGTTTCGATTCAATCGGCGCTTCTATCCCTTCAACGCGTTCCGCTCGCTGCTCGGAATCGCCGGCGAGGCAGCTGCGCCGACCTTTGACGGGCTTTACTCCGGGGAATGGGCCCACCCCACATTTAGTGGGCGTGGGTAACAACCGGATAGGCAAGCAATGAGCAACGAGCAGAAGATACTTTTCGTGGCCGCCGCTTACGGATTAGCGATCATGGTCGCCGGATGGTCGTTGGGCACGGCAATGTTCGCTTTTTTCTAAGCGTCCGGCTCGTCCTGCTGCCTGAATACAACCCACTTTGAAGCCGTGAAGTTCAGCACCAGGCCCGCAGCCGCTCCTATCGCAAGGGCGATGATGAGGTTTTCCCGGAAGAACGGCTCAGAAATAATCAGAGAGACGTACACAGCGTTGGTGACGATCCACCCGACGAGATTCGCGCCTACATAGTGCGCCCACTCAGATAACCATTTCCGGCCGCTTTTCGCGAAGGTGTAGATCCTATTGCACCACCAGGTCACGGTGACGGCCACCGGGAAAGCGATCAACTGGGCGATCACCGGGCCGACGTGACGATGCAGAAGCAGAACGCCCCCGGCGTTCACGACAAAGCCGATAGCGCCGACAAGGACGAACCGAAAGGTTTCGACGAGCAGTCGACTTTTCCCGGGCGGGCGGGGCTTCATGCATTGAATCCTTCCATAAGCGCAGCCGATATCAGCGCGCCCGCGGCGGCACAAGCATTGACCTTCTGAGCGCATTCATCCTATGGAGCGGGCCGGTAAGTGGAGGGGGCGGGGTATTATGTCCGAGGCAACGATGTGCGTGGTCATACCCGCCTTCAATGAAGAGCGATCAATCGAGCAGACCGTAAGGGATTATCAGTCCCTGCTTCCCGATGCCGTGATCCTAGAGCGTCAGGCGATTAATCTGCAACATAGCCAGCGGCCTTGAGGTAGTTCCAACATTCTTCGGGCTCGAACAGGTCGCAGATGTTGCCGACTGCACGCCAGAGATC